>JAFAZZ010000349.1 GCA_019239375.1 Solirubrobacterales bacterium
AGACGAGGAGCGCGCCGACCATGGCGCCGATCATCTCCCCGAGGAAGTATTTCCACGCTTGCGAGCCGGTGATGCCCCCGTGGATCCACACACCCAGCGTGACCGCCGGGTTCAGGTGCGCGCCGGAGAACAGTTTGCTGTTACCGACGGCATACACAGCGAACGCGACCGCCATTCCCCACCCGAAGGTGATGACGATCCATCCAGAGTTCTCTGCCTTCGACTTGGCCAACAGCACCGCTGCCACCACGCCGTCGCCCAGCAGGATCAGGAGCCCTGTCCCGATGATCTCCGACGGAACGATGCCCAGATGCGGCAGATTTATTACGAGCGCGACCGCAGCTATTGAGTGCAGCAATTCCGGTCTCCCTCCTCAAATGGATTTAAGGACGGGCGATCCTATGCATATGGGTTCGACAATGTCAAACTGAGTTTAGATTCCTGCTATTCGTTTCTCGACAATGCCGAGATGCGTGCGCATATCCGCGGACGTCGCGCTCATTCCCCGGCCTGGACTTACGGCCTGACCGAACGCGATGCCCGGCAACATTCAGTCCATCGAGCGCGCCGCCACCATCCTGCGGCTGCTCTCGGGCCGCAACCGGCGGCTGGGCGTGGTGGACATCGCCGGCGAGATGGGGCTCTCGAAGGGGACCGTCCACGGTCTGCTGCGCACGCTGCAGAGCGTCGGGTTCGTCGAGCAGGACGACGAGAGCGGGAAGTACCAGCTCGGCGCCGCCCTGTTGCACATGGGTTCCAGCTACCTCGACGGGAACGAGTTGCGCACTCGGGCGCTCAACTGGTCCGATTCGCTGGCGACGCGCACGCACGAGGCGGTGCGCATCGGCACCCTGCACGAGCAGCGCGTGCTCGTCGTCCATCACGTCTTCCGGCCCGACGATACCCTCCAGACCCTCGACGTCGGCTCGCTGCTGCCCGCACACGCGACCGCGCTGGGCAAGGTGCTGCTCGCGCATCACCCGTACGTCGCGACGGCGCTCGCGGCGAACGGACTGGAGGCCTACACGGACGCGACGATCACGGACGCGCCCCGGCTCGAGCGGGAGCTGGCTCGCGTGCGGGGACAGGGCTGGGCGGCGGACATCGGGGAGCTGGTTCCGGGTCAGGTCTCCTACGCCGCGCCGATTGTCGATCGTCGCGGCATGACCGTGGGCGCGATGGGAATCTTCGGTCCGCCCGAGCGGCTGCTGGCGGCGCGGCAGCCGCGGCCAGATCTGCTGGCATACGTTCGAGAAGGCGCGCGCGCCGTCTCGCGCGAGCTCGGGGCGATCCCTTGGTAATGACAGCCCGGTACCGCAGGCTTACGATGTCGGGAGCAAATACGAGAGCGAAGGAGGATGGACATGTCTGCAGATCGTCCCGACCACACAGCGGATCCGGAGCAGCCGCTCGTATCCGGTTTCGCAGAGGGACAGGCCGATCCCGAGGCGTTCCCAGAGGACGAGCGCGAGGGTAGGTTCAGCGCAGGCCAGGAAGAGCTCGGCGAGGAAGATCCCGAGAAGCACCACAGAGGCCGGTTTAGCGAAGGTCAGGAAGAGCTCGGCGAGGAAGATCCCGAGAAGCACATCCAGGGACGGTTCGACGAGGGCCAGGAGGCAGAGTAACCCCGCCGAGCCGCGCCGGCACTAGGTTCCAAGAAGGCGCTCCCGCACGTTCCCCTCGGCGAGTGTCCTCTCGCCGAGCGGCGTGATGCGCCAGAGAGGGGTTCGCTGGACCGATATCGGGGAGACGAGACGGGCATCCTGGAGCGTGTCGAGCGCTTTATTAACCGCTGCGAGGAGATCCAGCGTCTCCATCTGCCCCGCACCGGGATAGTCCCGCAGGAGGTATTGGCACAGCTGCTGAGGCCACACGCTGGTGCCGTGCGTCGGGCCGTCCGGTCCCAACCCGGGCAGCACGTCTGCGGCCAGATCGTCGACGCTGAGCGCCCGGAGACGCTTGATCTCCTCCTTGGCGGCCGCTTTCCGTGCTGCCTTGTCCTCGTTTCGGCGGAATAGGGGCGACATCGTGCTCAGAGGTTGGTCACCGTGGTGTCGCTGCGCGTCGACACCCGTAATTCTCTGGGCTACGCTCTCTCTCGATTTGCCCATATCGCGGAGGATGATCGTGCACCGACACAACGTACCCGCTCGGCTTGTCGGCTCGCTCGATGGGCCGTCCAAAACCATCATCGTCGAACCGCTTCGCGTTCCGGCGGTTGCACCGCAGCCACCGGCGGTTGCGCCCGAGCGCAAACCCGAACCCTCCGAGCCGCCGCCTGAGCGGGAGCCCGCGCCGGCGAGATGAACACTCTCGAGCATGCCGCAGGCGTCGCGCCGGACCTGATCGTCCCGCTGGTCGGCTTTCGCCAATGGCGCCTGGCCGGTGGCGGCCTCGCGTCGGTGTACGACGGAGCGCCCTGGCCCGAAGGCCGCCTCAGCGCTCGCTGCGACCGCGGGCACGGGGCAGCGGACGTTCCGGCCAAGGACTGCAGCTGCGGCGTGTACGCCTACTACGACCTCGTGCCGAGAACGTCCTCGGCCGCGACGGCCGACCTGGTTGGCGGCGCGGTCGTGGTGTGGGGCCGGATTGAGGCCCATATGTATGGGCTGCGCGGCGAGCACGCGCGGATCGTCGCCCTGGAGCTTCCACTCTCGCGCGGGCGCAAGCGGCGCGCCGTGATCGAGGCGGCCGAGCGCCTCGGGGTCCCAGCGGTGCCGCACCGGTCGCTCAAGGCAGCCGCGCTGGAGCATGGAGAGGTGCTCGCGCCCGCACTTCGCCCGAAGAAGACGCTCACCCGGGCGGCGAACGTATGGGCCAGGAACGGACCGGCCTGAACTGATCCAGTTTGTATCGATCGGGGGGCTGCGCGTCACATCCGCGACGCGTTCCATGGTAGGACTACCCATGACGTGAGCATCACCGGACGATACGTGGCCTCGATCGACCAGGGGACGGCGTCGTCGAGGTGTTTCGTCTTCGACGACCGCGCACGGATCGTCTCCGTCGCCCAGCAGGAGCACCGCCAGCACTTCCCGAAGCCGGGATGGGTCGAACACCACCCGGAGGAGATCTGGCGGAACGTGCTCTTGGTGGCGCGCGTAGCGCTCGACAAAGCCGACCTGTCGGCGAACGATCTGTGCGCGCTTGGCATCGCCAACCAGCGCGAGACGACTGTGTTGTGGGACGCGCGCACCGGTGAGCCGGTGCACAACGCGATCAACTGGCAGGACACACGGACTGACCGCCTGTGTCGGGACCTCGCCCGCGAGTTCGGACAGGAGATGTTCCGCGAGAAGACGGGGCTGCCGGTCAGCACGTATTTCTCGGGTCCCAAGATTCGCTGGCTGCTCGATCACATCCCGGGCCTTCGCGAGCGGGCGGAGGCCGGCGAGGTGCTGTTCGGCACGATCGACTCGTGGCTCATCTGGAACCTGTGCGGCGTGCACGTCACTGACGTCACCAACGCCAGCCGGACTCTGCTCATGAACCTGCACACGCTCGATTGGGATCCTGTCCTGCTCGAGGCGATCGGGGTGCCGCAAGCCATGCTCCCTGAGATCCGCGCCTCGTCCGAGGCCTACGGCGAGGCCGGTCCACCGCTGGCCGGCGTCACGGTTGCGTCGGCACTCGGCGACCAGCACGCCGCGCTCGTCGGGCAAACCTGCTTCGAAGCCGGCGACGCGAAATGCACGTTCGGCACCGGGAGCTTCCTCGTGCTCAACACGGGTGCCCGCCCGGTCACTTCCCAGAGCGGACTCTTGACTACGCTCGCCTATAAGCTCGGGTCGGCCGAGCCCGCTTACGCGCTCGAAGGTTCGATTGCGGTCACCGGTGCGCTGGTCCAGTGGTTCCGGGACAACATCGGCCTGATCGGGAGCGCCCCGGAGATCGAGACGCTCGCGCTCACCGTCGAGGACAACGGCGGCTGCTATTTCGTACCTGCGTTCTCAGGACTCTTCGCGCCGCATTGGCGCAGCGACGCGCGCGGCGTGATCGCCGGTCTGACGGGCTACATCGAGCGGGGTCACCTGGCGCGAGCGGTGCTCGAGGCCACCGCGTGGCAGACCCGCGAAGTGGTCGACGCGATGAATGCCGATTACGGTAACCCGGTGTCCGAATTGCGCGTCGATGGCGGAATGACTGCGAACAACCTGCTGATGCAGACCCTGGCCGACGTTCTCGACATTCCGGTGATGCGACCGATCGTCGCCGAGACCGTGTCGCTCGGCGCGGCATACACGGCGGGTCTGGCGGTGGGCTTCTGGCCGGACACCGCGAGCCTCCAGGCCAATTGGCACAAGGCGGCGGAGTGGCTGCCCGGTATGGACGGTCATCTCCGTGACCGTGGTTACCGGAAGTGGAAGAAGGCCGTCGTGCGAGCGGTCGACTGGCTCGATGAGGATGATGAAGCGATCCCGGTTGGGGTCGAGCCTGAGCGTTCCGCTGGTGCGTTCGAGACGCGCCGGGCGACGGCGCTATCTCGACGTCACCCCGGATGAGGGGTCTGGCCGGCTGGCCTCGGCCTGAGGGCCCACTCCGTCCAGAGCACCCCACAGGGCTCGCATGGTCGGAGCGAGATGCGCAAGCTCCTCCAGGTGAGCTTCAGATAGCCGATCGAGCTTCTCGACGCCGACCGGGGTGAGCGTCACGCGTACGACGCTCTTGCTATGAGGATCGCCGTTGCGTTTGACCAGTCCGTCCGCGGCCGCGCGGTCGATCAGGCCGACCGCGCTGTGGTGCCGTAGGACGAGGTAATCAGCGATCTCCCCGACGGTGGGCCCGGACGGGTTCGGGTGTCCCCGGATCGCGAGCAAAAGCTGGTGCTTGGCCGGCGTCAGCCCAGCGGCCTTGGCCTGCTCCTCGCTCCAGCGCAGAAAGCGACGCAGCCCGCTGCGGAGCTCCAGCAGCCGGGTAAAGTCCGCTTGGTCGAGCGCCATGTCGCGCCACGATACCTTGCCTACACGTTCGCACCCGGCGCGCGGCCCGCCGCGACTGCGAAGTTCGCCGCGTGTACCGCGACAGGAATTTCACCGCGCATAACGGGGTTGCTTAAGCCGGTGCGGGGTCACCGGCGGCCGGCGCGAGGCGGAGAGTGGGCCCTATCGGCCGCCGCGATTACCCATAACTGCGCCTTCGAGGTGTTGGCGAGGAGCGCAAGTGGAGTTGGCCTCCACCATGGAGGTCAACTCCGCATTTCGCCTCGCGTGCCCCAACGAGTGTGCAGATAACGGCAACGTCTGGAGCTAATGACGCGTTTGTCGAGAGGCGGGCTCCGGGTGCTGACGACGTCAGCGCGGTCTTTTCGTCCGATCTAGGTTGTGGGGGTCTCGATCCCCTCACTGGAGCTTGGCGTCTCCATGCCCTCGCTGAAGCGCCGGCGAATGTGCTTCTCGGGATCCTCCTCGCCGAGCGATTCCTGGCCCTGGCTGAAGCGTCCACGGTGCGGGGCGAGATCTGGAGTTCCAGGCGTCTGCTGACCGTCGCTAAATTTGCCCAGGCGTAGCTCATCCAGCTCGCGAGGCTGACGGACCATGCCGAGAGCAAACCTCGACCGGGGAATCTCGGGCTGGCACGGCCGCTCCGCTGGTTGGGCTGGCCGCTCCGCTGCTGGCTGCGACGGACGCTCCGCCGCCGGCTGGGATGACCGCTCGGCCTCGGTGTGTGCGTGACGACTCATCGTCTTCACTCCTTTCGCGGGCGGCGCCGCCGCCGGACCGATCGCGCCCTAGAAGCGCGGTTGGTCGTCGACGGAGCACGCCACCTCGGCGAACAACATATCGTACTGAGATATCGTAGCGCGACTAAATCGGCTTGGCAAGGGAAGGGTCGGACGATCCCGCACTACGGGCTACGAATCGCGTATGCCGGGGCTGCGGTCACGCTTGCCCGGCCGCGATCACGAGTGGCGATCATGCATATGCCGGGCTGCGGTCACGCTTGCCCGGCCGCGATCACCGGGCGGCGACGAGGCATACGCCGGGCTGTGGTCACATTTACCGGGCCGCGACCGCTGGGGCTGCGATCACCCGGCACGCCGGAGCGCGATCACGCGCGCCGGACTGGCCGCGGAGCCGCCAGCCCTGAGCACCGCTCCCCCGGTTAGTTCGGGCTGCTCGCCATCGCGCGCCTGCGATAGGGCGAGCGATACGGGCTGATGGAGCCGTTGTGGAAGAAGTTCCGCACGTCCTCCATCACCTCGTCGGCGTCAGCCGTAGCCGGGATCGGCTCGCCGAAAGAGACCTCGATCCGGTGGCGACGCGACACCGGCTGGTCGCGCCGGCGCCTGGGCCAGAACCGCCCAGGCGGCATCGCCTCCGCGGTGCCCGTCACTCGGATGGGCACGATCGTCAGATTGTGAGCCGCCGCCAGGACCGCGGCGCCGCGGCGCAGCGGCCCAGGCATGCCGTCTCGCGATCGGGTGCCCTCGGGGTAGAGCAGCAGGTTCCAGCCCTGATCGAGCAGCGTGTCCAGATGGCCGCCGTTCTTCGACATGCCGCCGCCTCGCTTGCGCTCGATCGGCACCGTATTGAAGATCAGCGAGACGGCAGAGGCGACCATGCGGTTGCGGTAGAAGTAGTCCGCCGCCGCTGCCACTACTGTCCGATTGCGCAACCGGCGGGGCAGCGCCGACAGGATGATCGGCGTGTCCAGGTGGCTGGCATGGTTGGCGACCATGATGACCGGGCTCTTGAGGCTTTCGAGCTTCTCGCGGCCGGTCGCCCGGCGGGCTGCGTAGTAGTCCATGATCGGGTTGAGGACCCAGCGCATAAAGTTCTCGCGGACCACACCAGCTGCCCGCGACCGCGCCCAGGGCAGGTCCAGCTGCGCGGCGGCCTTGCGCAGTTCCCGCCCGCGAGCAGGGGCAGCGCGCGCCACGTCGAGCCCACGCGCCGGCGCGGCACGCGCCGCGTCCAGGACTCGGCGCGGGCGGGAGCGATGGCGGCGGAAACGCATTACGCGGGGTTTACCCCCTCCTGTGACGTTCGTTACACAGGATTGAGCGGGGCGGTCGAGGAGGCGGTGTCGGGGCGAAACGGACTACGGGCGGGGGCCGCAGTTTGGCCTCCCGCTGGACCGGGCGCAGTTCGCTGGGCCGTCCCCTCGTGGTCCGTGAGGTCTTCCCTGCCTCGCGCCTATCGCGCCGGGCGGGGCGAGGGCCTTCTCGACTCTCGGCGGTTTCCCAAACACGCGCCTCATGCAGCTAGTTAGAGCCGCGCCGGCGCTCGCGGCAGGTCGCGGCGGCGGCTCGCCTAGGGCCGGCGTGGCGGGGGACGCGGCCCCGATCACTCCGCCAACGGGCAACTACGATTAGCCGCCTTGCTTGGTCCCCCGCGCTTTTCGGCAGATCCGTTCCGGGCCGCGACGGCCGTGACCGAAGACCTCCGCGAGCACCCGGTTGTGCGCACGCTCCGGCGCCGGCGAGAGGCGGGGTCGCAGCCCGGCCATCGGACGGACGGCCGGCGAGTGGCGCTGGTGATCGAGGGCGGCGGGATGCGGGGCGTGGTCTCGGCAGGGATGACCTCCGCACTCGAGCAGCTCGGGCTGCGAGACGCGTTCGATGAGGTGCACGGCGCGTCCGCGGGCGCGTTCAACGCCGCGTTCCTGCTCGCGGGCCAGGCGGCTTATCTGGCCACGCTGTACCAGTACGGCTTCGGCGATCCCCGCTTCGTCAGCCTGCGGCGCGCGCTGCGGGGCGGGCCGGCGTTCGATCTGGACCATGTCATCAACCGCGTGTGGACGCAGCAGCGGCCACTCCGATTCGACGCCGTCCTCCAAAGCGGGATCGAGCTGCATTGCACGGCGACCGACGCCGACCGGGCGACGATCGTCAACCTGACCGGACTTCGCAGCCAGGACGAGATCTGCTGCGCGCTGCGCGCGTCCGGGCGGCTGCCGTGGCTGGCCGGTGGGCCGGTGAGCTTCCGCGGCATGCGGCTGCTCGATGCGACTCTGGCCGAGGCCATCCCGGTGCACGTTGCCCGCACGACTGCAACCGACCTGCTCGTGCTCCAGACACGGCCGCAAGGCGTACGCCACACGCCGCTCTCGCCGCTGGTGGCGCGGCTGACCGACCGTTACCTGCGCGTGATCAACCCGGCCCTCGTCGATCTGCGCCAGACCCGCTCACCGCGCTATGACGCGCTTGCTGCCGAGCTCGCCGCGCAGGCGGCCGGCCCAGAGCAGACGCCGATGGTATGCGTGATCCGGCCGGCCGCGGGCTCCACGGTTATCGGGCAGCTCGAACATCGCGCCTCTGTGCTGCAGCGTGCGGCCAGCGATGGGCTCCGGTCCGCGTGGATGGCACTTGAAGGCGAGGACCCGGAGCTCATCGGGACGCTGCGGGCGTATCCACGCCCCGGCGCGCAGGACCGGCCCGGCCGGCAGCTGCCGCCCGACCCGGCTGGCCACCTCGACTCGCTCAGAGCCGCGTTGTAACCACTACACCTGCGCGGGCTCGCGCTCCACCGCGTCGCCCGTCCGCGGCTCGTCCAGCAGTTCGCCGCGGGCGCTCGACCCCTCGATGTTGATGTGGGGCAGCCGGGCGTCGAGCCAGCGCGGCAGCTTCCAGGTGGTGGGACCCAGCAGCTCGAGCACAGCCGGGAGCAGCACGCAGCGCACCACGATCGCGTCTAGCAGGACAGCTGCCGCGAGCCCGAAACCGAACTCCTTCAGGACGCGCTCGTTGCCGAACATGAACGACAGGAACACGCAGATCATGATCGCCGCGGCCGCGGTGATCACGCGTCCGGTGAACGCGATTCCGTCGGCGACGGCCTCCGATGCGTCACGCCGGCGCACCCACTGCTCGCGCACGCGCGAGACGAGGAACACCTCGTAGTCCATCGACAGCCCGAACACCACCGCGAACATCAACACCGGGATCCACGGTTCGACCGGCCCCTTCTCGACACCGATGACGCTGGCCAACCACCCGTCCTGGAACACGAGCACGGTGACTCCGATCGCTCCGCCGATGCTGAGCAAGTTCATGAGAGCGGCCTGGATCGGAATCACGATCGAGCGGAAGATCACGAACAGCAGCAGCGCCGAGAGCACGACGACGATGCCGATGAACAGCGGCAGCTTGTTCGCCAGCACGTGGGAGAAATCGATCGAGCCGGCGGTGAAACCGCCGACCAGCACGGTCATGCCACTCCCGTGGGCGATGGGTGGCACCACGTTATGGCGCAGATCGTTGACCAGGTCGGTGGTCGCTGCCGCCTGCGGGGCGGAGCCCGGATAAGCCTCGAACACCGCGACGTTCCCGGCCGGCGAGGTGCGGGCCGGCGTGACGGCGACGACGTTCGACGTCTGCCTGACCGCGGCCTGCAGGGCGGGTAGGCCAGACGTCTGGTTCGGCGCCGGAAGCTCGGCCACGAGCAGCAGCGGTCCATTGAATCCCGGGCCGAAGCCCTGCGCCAGCAGGTCGAACGCGTCCCGCGTGCTGGTGTTGGCCGGGTCGTTTCCGGCATCACTGGACTCGAGCCGCAGCGCGAACACCGGGAGCAGGAGGGCGAGCATCACGCCCAGCGAGAGCAGCGCGAGCGGCCACGGCCGCGACTGGACCGTCCGGCTCCACTCGCGCCAGCGCGAGCGCGACTGGACCGTAACCGCGTCTGCACCAACCTCCTCCCCAGCCGCCGCTCCGCGGCGACGGAACATCCCGCGCCGGCTGCTGCGCGTGCGCACGATGCGGTGACCCCACCGGGACAGCATTGCCGGGAGCACCGTCAGCGACGCCGCCAGCGTCAAGAGCACCGCGAGGATGGACGCGATCGACAGCCCGTACATGAAGCTCACGCCAGTGGCGAACATGCCGAGGAGGGCGATCACCACGGTGGTGCCGGCGAGCAGGATCGCCCGTCCGGACGTGTCCATCGCCTCGATCACCGACCGCTGGACATCACCGAACGCGAGGTAGTTCTCACGGAAGCGGGTGACGATGAATAGCGCGTAGTCGACGCCGACGCCAAGGCCAATCATCAGCGCGAGGTCCGTGGACACGTTCGGGATGCTGGTGACGTGGGTGGCCAGCCCGATCAGCGCCACCCCGGTGATCAGCCCAAGGCCCGCGGTGATCAGGGGCATTCCCGCGGCGATCAGCGAGCCGAACGTGAACAGCAGGATGACGAGCGCGGCGATCCCACCAATCAAGGTGGCGGGACCGACGGTGAATCCTTCGGCGTTTTCGATGACCTGCCCGCCCGCGGCAATCTTCAGGCCTGGCACCTGCACGGCGTCGATCTCGGCGAGCACCGGCTTGCCGGCGGCATTCGGTAACAGGTTGGCCGGCTTGCTCCAGTTGATCGTGGCGAACGCGGTCCTGCGGTCGTGGGAGACCTGGACCTCACCGCCGGGGTCGTACGGGCTCCGCACCGAGACGACATGGGGGACGCTGTGCACCTGCGCCAGCAGCTTGGTCATCGCGTCCTTGACCGGCGGATCGTCAACCGTGCCGCTCGCCGTGTGGAACACGATCGTGTCGACGTCACCGCTCTGCGCCGGGAACTCCTTCTTGAGCAGATCCAGGGCGCGCTGGGACTCCGTTCCCGGGAGGCTGAAGTTCGTCGCGTAGTTACGTCCCGCGGCACTGGCCAGGACCGTGGTGAGGATGGCGATGGCGACCCACGCGATGAAAACGCGGCGGCGGTGCGCGATGCACCAACGTGTGACTTTCAGCACTATGCGACTCCTGGTGGTCCGGTAACGGGGGCCACGTGCGCCCTGCCCCGCGGAGTGGCCTATACGGCATTAACTGTGTAGCACGGACGCAACTCCGGCTTGTGATCTTCCCGCACCCTGTGCCCAGATCAGGACCGCCCGGCGACGGTCCAACTTTCGGGGCATCGTATAACTGTATCCCGGGCAGGTGTGGCCTGCCCTCGCCTCCATGCCACGGCTGCCCAATCGCTCTTCTCGCTTCGGGCCATGGGTCCCCAGCCTGCACCGCTGGCTGCCGATTTTGGTCGCGCTCTGCGCCGCCGGCGTGGCTGCGCCGACCGCGAGTGGCAGCGCTCGGCGATCGCTTGCCGCCGTCACGGAAGCCACCACCGGCTTGCCCGATTCCTCCTCGGTCGTCGCGCTCGATGCGTGCGCGCCGCCGACCGCCGCCCGCGCGGGTTGCCTGGCCAAGGTTCTCGCGCTGCGGGGGACGCATGCGTTGGTGCACCCGCGCCTGCGGCGGCCGTCGTCGCCGTATCGGATGCGCGGTCGGCGGGCCCACCGTTCCGGCATCGCATCGCCGGCCGCCATCGCCGCGGCGGCCGCCCCGCAGCCGGGAACGCCGGCTTACCTGCAGCAGGCCTACGACCTGGCCTACCTCTCGCAGGCCGCCGGTACGGGCGCCACGGTCGCCATCGTCGTGGCGTTCGATGCCCCCAACGCGGAGGCGGACCTGGCGACCTATCGCGCCGAGTTCTCGCTCTCGCCGTGCACGACGGCCAACGGATGCTTCAGGAAGGTCGACCACAACGGCGGCACGAACTACCCCTCCACGACCGACCAGGGCTGGGAAAGCGAGGCCTCGCTCGACGTCGATGCCGTGTCGGCCTTGTGCCCCCGTTGCCACATCGTGCTGGTCGAGGCGAACACCAACTCCGTCTCCGACCTCGCCGCGGCGCAGGCGCAGGCGGCGCAGCAGGGGGCGAGCGTCATCTCCGACAGCTGGGCGGTGCAGCGGACCGGACAGGTCGCGCAGTTCAGTTTCACCGCCTCGGGGCCATGGACGTTTTCGCAGATCACGACCGTGGCCGCGACCGGCGACGCCGGATACCTGGGGTCGAACAAGGGAACGGACTACTTTCCCGCCGCCCTTGCTGAGGTGGCGGCGGCGGGCGGCACGTCGCTCGTGCCGGCGAGCACGAGCGGGATCAGCAGTCCGCGGAACTTCGACGAGTACGCCTGGTCCGGCGCGGGGTCCGGGTGCGCCTTGAGCGTGAGCAAGCCGGCCTGGCAGACCGACGCCGGCTGCAGCCAGCGTGCCTACGCCGACCTGTCGGCGGACGCCGACCCCGATACGGGAATGCAGGTGTATGACTCCGACGCCGGCGGCTGGGTGGTGCTCGGCGGGACGAGCGAGGCGTCGGCGTTGATCGCGGCCTACTACGTCCTGGTCGGCTCCGCCGCCGGCGGGCCGTCCTGGGCGTACTCACATTCCTCGCTCCTCAATGATCCGACGATCGGCTCCAACGGCACATGCTCGATCGCCTACATCTGCAACGCCGAACCTGGCTATGACGGCCCCACCGGCCTGGGCAGCATCTCCGGCGCCCTCGCCACGGGCGGGCCCGGCATCGGCGGTCCTGGGCCCAACGGCTCCTACGCCCAGAGCACAACCGACCTCACGGCGCAGCTTGAGGGTGGCATCTATCCCAACGGCGCGAACACCACGTACTGGTGGGAATACGGCACGACCACCGCCTATGGGCAGCAGACCCCGGTCAAAGACATCGGCTCGGGCAAGCAGCCCGTATCGGTGAGCGACGCGCTCGGTGGCCTGCAGGCCAGCACCACGTACCACTACCGGCTCGTGGCGGCGAACAGCTTCGGCACCGAGTACGGCTACGACTACACGCTGACCACGGCCGCCAACGCGACCAACGCCTCGACCCAGGTCCCAACCACCAGCACGACCCCGACCTCGCCAACGACGCCGCCGATCACCCCGCCAACCGGAGCGCCTCCGGGGACGACCGGCTCGCCGCCGGTGGTGGGCACGCCCCGCGTGACCGGGGCCGGCGCGAACGTCGCGACGATCCGCATGACCGTAGCCGCCGGCCGCGCGGGCGCCACCTATTCGCTCCAGTACGGGACCACGCGCGGCGTCAGCCAGCGGCTCGTGGGTCCGCTCGGGGCGTCGTCCAGCGAGTTCAGCGGCACGCTCCGCGGCCTCACCCCTGGGCGCATTTACTACGTTCGCGTCGTGGTAAGTAACGCCGCGGGCTCGGCCGCCAGCGCCACCATCCGCTTCAGGACATCGCCAGTGACGATCACGAGGGTCGCGCTCGCCATTCGGCGCGGTCGCCTTCAAGCAGTTCTGCGCTGCCACGGGCGCGTCGCCTGCCGGGTGCACCTCGTGGTCCGCGCGTCGTCGCGGGTGATAGCCGCGGGGCTTCTCACCATCCGCGCCAACCGCAGCGCGCCGGTTGCGTTGACGCTGAGACGCGCCTTCCTAACCTCGATCTCGAAGAACCGCGGAGGGCGACCCGCAGTCAAGCTGTCGGTACTAAGCAGCTGGAACGGCTACCCCGCCAGCGTCACAGCGACCGTCTAGCCCCGTCAGCCAGCCGGCCATCGCCATCCGTATCGTCCTCGCGGGCATCGAGCCTGACCACGGCCGCCAGGCTGTTGGCGGCATCGACGAGCTCGTCGACCTCGGCGGACGTTCCCTCGGCCCGGCCATCGCCGCGAGCCGAGCGTTCGAAGGCAAGGTAGCGGGCGCGCAGATTAGGCAAGGTCGGCGGCGCCGGCCGATCGTCCGGCCCGACGGTCAGCGTCGCCTCGACCGTCGAGAGGAGCGCGTCGAGGTCGCCCGCCAGCGCGGCAAGCGCCGGCAGTGGCCGGTGTGCCCGATCCTCCTGCGCGTCGAGACGAAGCACGTGCGCCGCCTGGACCAGCCGGCGCATCGCGGCCAGGGCGCCCTGACTCTCCTCGGCCTCGATCTGCCGCGTCTCCGGCTCCGAGAGCGAGCGAGCCACCGTGGCTTCCGCCGTCGTCCGCGAGAGCCGAGCGCGGCGGCTGAGTTTTCGCATCTCGTCCTCGTCGGCGCGCTGCCCGTCGACGAGACTGGCCAGGATCGCCCGGAGATAGTCGCGCTGGGCGTCGAGCAGGTCAGCGAGCGCCTGCCGGGCGGGAACGGCGGACCAGGTCGGCCACAGGGCGTAGGCGAGCAGGCCGATCGCACCGCCCACCAAGGTATCGAGCAACCGGGCCCACGCAGTGGCGAGCGTATCCGGACTGATCGCGTTGAGCAGGAATACGACCACCGCGGTGATGAAGCCGAAACCGACGGCAAAGCTGGCCGGGAACAAGGCGTAGCCGGCCCACGCGAGCAATCCGACGATGACGGTCGTCAGTGCTCCGGCGGGGTGCAGCGCGACCGCGATCGCGCCGGCGAGCCCCACGCCGAGACAGGTGCCAAGCACCCGCTCGGTGCCGCGCGTGAACGTGGCGCCGAATTCGGGACGAAGCGTCGTGGCGGCCGCGACGACCATCCAGTAACCGCGCGAGAGCGGCACGTGGCGCGAGATAACCTCGCTGATGAGGATGACCACCGCCAGACGCAGCGCGTGCCGACCGGCGGGCGATTGGAGGCTGGCGTTGGCACGGATCTGCGCCAGATCGGCCGCCGCCTGCTCGCGCACGCCGCCAGCGGCACGCCGCGGGCGACGTTCGCGCAGAGTCCCGCTCTCGCCGGCTGCGACCGCTAGTACGGCCACTGCGCGCACCTGTCCGGCCAGCGCCGAAAGTCGGCGTGTCAGAGGCGACCCGGCGGTGTCCGGACTCTCGGCGAGCGCGTCGGTTTCGGCGCTGAGGTCGTCGACGCGGCTTCGTAGCACGCTGCCCGCGTCGCGGTCGCCCTCAACCGCGCGGGCGGACAGGCCGAGCGCCTCGCCGGTCAACTTCAAGATGCGATCGGCCGTCTCCGGGGCACGGTTCAGTTGCACGATGGCCGGCTCGGGTCCCACCAGCGCGTGGATCGCGCTCAGCCCGATCCGCAAGCGATGGCCTTCGTTCACCAGGCTGCGTAAGGTCATCAGGGCGGGATCCCCGAACAGGGTCAGCGAGGACAAGGTGGACCGCGCCTCGTCAAGCGCCGTGGCGGCGGGCAGCGTCGAGGTCTTTGACGACGCGGTGGTCAGATCCGCCAAGATCCGATAGGCCGCAGCCGTGGCCGCGCGCTGTTCCCGCAGCGATCCCGGTCCCCGCACGATGCTGAGGAACAGCACCTGTGCCCAGCCGCCGGCCAGGACGAGCCCGGCTAGGGCGAGCGACGCCGCGACGGGCTGGCTGAAGCGGCCGAACACGACGACCGCGATCACGGCCTGCGTCCCGATCACCCCCCCGCGGTTGCCGAGGCTGACCAGCAGCCCCCCGACGAGCGCCCAGACGAACAGGACGAGGAGATGGAGCCACGGGACCGAGCCCGTCATGCAGCCGACGAACGTCGAGAGAGCCATGGCGAACGCGTCGATGCCGAGCAGCGCGAGCGATGGCCGCCCACCCTGGACCCGCCAGGCGATGCCGACCAGCATGGCGCCGGCCCCCATGGTCACTCCCGCCACCGGATCCCAGGCGATGGAGCCGAGCGCGAGCACCGCCGCCACCGGGATGGCCGCGAGCAAGCCGGCGCGCGCCGACATCGCACTTCGGTCGAAGCGGGCGGCGTCGCGGACGGCGAGGGCCAGCGGTCCCCCCGAGGGCAAAGATCCGGCGGCTCCGCCTAAGCGCTCTCGGATAGCCATCCCGCGCGGTAGCCGACCTCCGCGTCCGGCGGAATCTCGGCGTACGCCTCGTCGGGCTCGCGGGTCTCGCGCGCCACGCCGGCGCCGTAGCGCAGCGCGAGCTCTGAGCGCGGGTAGACGACATCATGACTGGAGCGCGCGCCCACCGCGAGGATCGCGCAGGGGCTCTCACCGGCGCCCACGAACACGTGCTCGGCCCACGGCGGGCAGTGCACGAAGTCCCACTGTCGTAGCGACCGCTCCTCGCCCTCGATCAGGAGCAGGCATTCGCCCGAGAGCACGAGGAAGTCCTCCTGGTTGTCCTCGCCGTGGTAGAAGCAGGCCGGCTGTCCCGGTGAGAGCACGCCGATATTGATGCCGATCTGCGTGAAGCGGGGTTCTCCTTCAAAGCGGGTGTAGGCACCGAAGTGACCGTCGTTCCACTTGGCGTCGCGCGCATTCAGCACGAACCAACCATCTCCGACGGGCTCGAGCCCGCTATCCGTCCGTTTCAGCTGAGCCTCATGGTCCACGGAGCACGATTATGGCGAGGGTTACTCTGGAAGGGATGAGCGGGGAAACCGTCTCCAGGAACGGATCGGCCGGGCGCGCGGTCGAGGTGCTCGACCTGGTCAAGCGCTACCCGAAGTCTGCCGTCAATGCAGTCGACGGGATCGCGTTCGCGGTCGCGCCGGGCGAGTGTTCGGGCTGCTCGGCCCCAACGGCGCCGGCAAGACCACGACTGTGGGCATGCTCACCACGCGCGTGCGACCGACCGACGGGCGGGCAATCGTGGGCGGGGTCGACGTCGCGGCTGATCCGGTACGCGCACGGAGCATGCTCGCGGTGGTGCCGCAGCGCTCGAACCTCGACCGCTCGATTTCCATTCGCCGCAACCTGACCTTCCACGCCGCCTACCACGGCGTGCCCGCCGGCGAGGCGGCCGCCCGCGCCGACGAGCTGCTCGACCAATTCGGCCTGCGCGAGCGCGGCGACGTCAAGCCAGATTTGTTCTCGGGCGGCCAGGCCCAGCGGGTGATGATCGCCCGGGCGCTCATGCACGAGCCTCTGGTCCTGTTCCTCGACGAGCCAACGACCGGGCTGGACCCGGCGGCCCGGCTGTTCGTGTGGGACCGGCTGCGCGAGCTTCGCGAGCGGGGCGTCACGCTGATCCTCACCACCCACGACATGCACGAGGCAGCCGTTCTGGCCGATCGCGTGGGGATCATGGATCACGGCAAGCTGCTGGCCCTCGACCCCCCCGAGGCGCTCATGCGGGGGCTTCCTGGCAGCTCAACCCTCGAGCTCAGCGTCCAGGCGCAAAACGGCGACGTGCCGGAGCCGCTGGTGCGCGCGCTCGAGCACCTGGCCGGCGTCGAGCGCGTCGAAGCGATCCACGACGACACGCCCGACGGCGACGGCGCCGAGCGGCGGGTTCGCTTGTACGTGTCAGGCGAGGCCTCGCAGCTGATCGCGCCGACGGCCACGCTGCTCGCCGATCGCGGCGTGACGCTCAGCGGAGTCGAGCTCGGGGCGCCGACGCTCGAGGACGTATTCATCCATCTGACCGGCCGGAGCTTACGATGAGCGCGGCCGCCGGGATCGTCGTCGGCGTTTCGACGCCGCGGGTCAGTCAGGGCCAGGCATTCCGGGCCGTGCTCCGCCGCGACCTGTTCGTCACCTGGTCCGAGCTGCCGGTGTTCCTCGCGCAGGTGATCCTCCAGCCGCTGTTCCTGCTGTTCGTGTTCGGCAAGGTGCTTGCCTCGCTCGGCTATACGCAGAACGGCTACGCCGATCTCCTGTTTCCCGGGCTGCTGGCATTGACCGCGGTGATCACCGGCATGCAGACGCTGGCCTTCCCGCTCGTCGTCGAGTTCGGGTGGACCAAGGAGATCGAGGACCGTCTGCTCGCGCCGATGTCCACCGCGCTGGTGGCCGGCGAGAAGGTCCTGTTCGCGACGATGCGCGCCGTCACCGCCACCACCATCATGATCCCGGTAGGGATCCTGGTCCTCGGCTCGATCCCGTGGCGCTGGAGCGGCGTGCCCCTGCTGGTCCTCGGGCTGGTGCTCGGCAGCCTGCTCGGCGCCGGGCTCGGACTCGTGATGGGCACGCTGGTCGTCCCGCAGCGCATCAACATCGTTTTCTCGCTGGTGTTCACGCCGCTGCTGTTCACCGGCTGCAGCCAGTATCCGTGGCCCTCGCTGTCCAAGCTGCCCTGGTTTCAGGTCGTCACCGCGTGCAACCCGATGACCTACGTCAGCGAGGCGATGCGCGCAGCCCTCGTGCCGAGCGTCCCGCACATCGCGGTGTGGGTGTGCATCGTCGTGCTGATCGGATCGCTTAGCGCGCTGATGTGGATCGGCGTGCGCGGGTTCTATCGACGCGCGATCGACTGAGCAGTGTCAGCCCGGGTTCGAACCTGTGGCGGGAGAGGCTTGGGAAGAAACTCCGAAATAGTCGTAGTGTCATCCCAACACCATGTCGCCACCGCGCCCCACCCTCCTGCTCAGCGTCGACTTCGAGGATTGGCATCAGCTAATCCGCCGGCGCGTCGGCGCGAGCAACTGGCAGCAGCCCGGGCCCGCGCTAGCCCGCGAGACCGAGGCGGTGCTCGACTTGTTCGATCGGCTGAACGCGCGGGCCACGTTCTTCGTGCTCGGCATGGCGGCCCGGAGTCACCCGCAGCTGGTGAAACGCATCGTCAATCGGGGGCACGAGATCGGCTGCCACGGCGATGCCCATCTGCCCGTGCACACGCAGACCCCGCGCGAGTTCGGCGCAGACCTGCGCGCGGCGCGTGCCACGATCGAGGAGCTGACCGGGACGATGCCGGTCGGCTACCGGGCGCCGGCGTTCTCGATCACCCGGGCCGCGAACTGGGCCTATGACGTGCTGGCGCAGGAGGGCTTCGCGTATGACTCGAGCCAGCACGATTCGCCGGCGATCCGCGATCGGGCGGTCCCGACAGGGCGGGCCCCGCACCGACTCCAGACCGGCCTTTGGGAGTTCCCGATTGCGGTGTGGCGAGCGCGCAGCGCCCGGATTCCGGTGGGCGGGGCCTCCTACTGGCAGCTCCTCCCCACCCGCCTGCTCCTGCGCGGCCTGGACAACGCCGGCCCGCTCGCCGGGCTGTACCTGCATCCGTACGAGCTCGACCCGCAGCCACTCAGAGCGATGCTCCCCGCGGAAGCGACGGCCGCTCAACAGGCCCACGCCAAGCTGCGCGAGACCCAGCGAAACGGCGCCCGGCGCCGGGCCCGCGGCGCGCTGGAGGCGATCGCGCAGCGGTTCGCGCTGATCCCCTATGGTGAGGCCCATGCACGATTCGGCGACGGCGCCTGAGCGCGTCCGTGCGCGCTTCGAAGAGCGGGCGCGGCAGTTCGACGATCTGTACGAGGACGAGCGCCGGCTTGTGCGCACGCTGCGCCCGGGGCTGTTCCGGCGCCGGCAACTGGCGGTCCAGACGGTCGAGGCGTACCAGGCGCCCAAGGTCCTCGACGTGGGTTGCGGCTCGGGGCGGATCGGCGAATTCGTCCTCGTGGCGGGCGCCGCGCGCTACGTGGGTGTCGACTTCTCCGCGCCGATGATCGACCTGGCCACGCAACGGCTCGTCCGCTTCCAGGACCGCACGCAGCTGATCGTGAATGACTTCCTGACCGCACCCGTCGAGGGCCCATTCGACGTGATCCTCGCGCTCGGCCTGTTCGACTACCTGCCCGAACCGCACCTGTTTACCCGCCGGATGTTCACCCTGACTGCGTCCGGCGGCTGCGTGGTCGGCTCGTTCCCCACCTGGTCATGGCTCAAGGGGCCGGTGCGCAAGGTCCGCTACGAGTGGATCGGCAACTGCCCTATCTTCAACTACAGCCGCCGTGAACTCGAGCTGATGTTTGGCGCCAGCGGCTTTGACCGGGTTGACATCGCCAGCCCCGGGCGCAGCGGTTACCTCGTTCGCGCGTACCGGACCTGAGCATTCCGGGTACCTGAACTCATATGAGCTTGCCGCACGCCCTGGGGATCTTCGGGGCGGGCATCGTGGCCGGCACCATCAACACGGTCGTGGGCAGCGGAACGCTGTTCACCTTCCCGGTGCTGCTCGCGTTCGGCTATGCCCCGGTCACCGCGAACGTCTCAAATACGGTCGGGCTGGTGCCGGGGTCGGTGGCGGGCGCAATCGGCTACCGCGAGGAGCTCAGGGGCCAGACGCACCGGGGCATACCGCTCGCGATCGCGTCGGTGCTCGGGGGGATAGTCGGCGCAATCCTGCTGTTGAGCCTGCCGGCGTCGGCGTTCAAGACCATCGTCCCCGCCTTTATCGCGATCGCGCTCGTCCTGATCGTGGTCCAGCCGCGCCTGGCGCGCGCCCTCGCCGCCGGGCGCCGCCGCCCCCGTGACCACGATCGGGCGGGCCCCGTCGGTACCGTCGCCACCTTCGGAAGCGGCGTGTATGGCGGCTATTTCGGTGCCGCGCAGGGAATCCTGCTGCTGGCGATCTTGGGCCTGTCGCTGGAGGGCGAGGACCTACAGCGCATAAACGCGCTGAAGGTCGTGCTGGCCGGTCTGGTCAACCTGGTGGCCGGAGTGGTGTTCGTCTTCTCAGCGCACGTGGCCTGGCTGCCCGCGTTGCTGATCGCGGTCGGTTCGATTATCGGGGGCGTCCTCGGCGCGCGGTACGGCCGCCGGCTGCGGCCAGGCGCGCTCCGGGCGTTGATCGTCGCCGTCGGCATCTTCGCGATCGTCAGGCTCCTGTAGTCAGGGGCGCGTGAACCCCGCGCGCGCCTGCTCCACCTCCGCCCACGCAACGCAACCCTCCATGTGATCGTTGACCAGTCCCATGGCCTGCATGAACGCGTATACCGTGGTCGGGCCGACGAACCGCCAGCCGCGCCGTTTGAGCTCGCGCGCGAGCGCCCGCGACTCGTCCGTCTGCGCGAGGACGGCGCCCCGATCGATCGCCGCGGCGCGCGGCGCCGGCTCGAACCGCCACATGAACGCTGCGAGTGACCCCTCGGCCTCGACCAGTTCGACGGCGTGGCGCGCGTTGTTGATGACCGCCTCGATCTTGCCGCGGTGACGCACGATCGACGCATCGGCGAGCAACCGGCTGACGTCGCGCTGGTCGAACCGCGCTATCGCGGAGAAGTCGAACCCGGCGAACGCGCGCCTGAACGCGTCGCGCTTGCGCAGGATGGTCAGCCAGGAGAGGCCGGACTGAAAGCCCTCCAGGCTGAGCTTCTCGAACAGGCGCACGTCGTCGGCGACCGGAAAGCCCCACTCGCGATCGTGGTACGCGCGGTACTCGGGCGGGGAATCGCCCCACCAGCAGCGCGGCATGCCGTCCTCGCCGCGCACGATGCCCGTCGGCTTCTTGCTTTCTGCGCCCACGTCGGACCGGTAGCCTCGCAGAACCGGTGACTGCATCACCCAGAAGCTTGCTCGCCCTCGCGTGCGCGTGCGTGTGCGCAGCGATCGTCGTCCTCCCGACGGCCGCCGCGAGCGCCACCCGCCTCGGCTCCGCGCCAACCCTGCCGGCAGGCTCGCGCATCGTAAGCGCAGTCGCTGCGGACACGCCGATGCACGTCACGCTGACGCTCCAGCCGCGCGACCCCGCCGCGCTCCAAGCGTTCGCCGACGCGGTGTCCACGCCGGGCTCGCCGCTGTACCGCGAGTACATCACTCCGGCGCAGTTCGCGCAGCGCTTCGGCCCGCCCGGCGACGCGGTTCAGGCGGTCGAGTCCTCGCTCCGGGCCCACGATCTCAGTCCGGGACAGCCGAGCGCGAACGGTCTGTCGATCCCGGTCAGCGCCACCGCCGGTGCGTTGGCGCGGGCGTTCTCCGTCTCGTTCGCCCATGCCACGATGGCGAGCGGCACCACCGCGATCGTCAACCAACAGGCGCCGTCGCTGGACCCTGGCGTCGCCCCGGCCGTGCAAGCCGTCCTGGGCCTCGACACGCTCTCGGCCGCGAGGCCGTTGCTCGTGCGCGCGCACACCGCGGGCGCCGCCCGCGCGCACGTGGTGACCGCGGGACCGCAGCCATGCGCGGCGGCCGCCGCGGCGGCAGCAAGCCAGGGCGGGCTGACGGCTGATCAGATCGCGTCGGCCTATGGCCTATCCGGTCTCTATCAGGCCGGAAATCTGGCGGCCGGCCAGACTATTGCCGTGCTTGAGCTCGAGCCCTACGACCCGAATGACATCACGGCCTACCAGCAGTGCTACGGGGCCACTGCGCCGGTCGCCGCCATCCCGGTGGATGGCGGCGCGGGCGGCGGGTCGGGCTCGGGAGAGGCCGCACTCGACATCGAGAATATGATCGGCCTGGCGCCGCAGGCGAACATCGCCGTCTACGAAGGCCCGAATGCCGGCGCGGGGCCGTATGACACGTTCAGCACGATGATCAGCCAGCGCGCCGCGCAGGTCATAACCGCGTCGTGGGGGCAGTGCGAGCCGCTGAACGGCTCCCGCAACACCTTGGCCGAGAACACGCTGTTTCAGGAAGCGGCCGCCCAGGGACAGTCGATTATCTCGGCTTCGGGCGATGACGGCGCCGAGGACTGCTTCCCCACTCGGCCCACGGCAGAGGTGGACGATCCGGCCAGCCAGCCCTACGTCACCGGAGTCGGCGGTACACGCTTGAGCGCGGCCGGCCCGCCGCCGTCGGAGAGCGTGTGGAACGACGGGCCGACAATCGGCGCCGGCGGCGGTGGCATCTCGAGCTTCTGGAAGATGCCGGCCTATCAGGCGAACGCCCCGGCAGCGCTGCACGTGATCGGCCCGAAGTCCTCGGGGTCGAGGTGCGGGGCGTCTTCGGGCTACTGCCGCGAAGTGCCCGACGTGTCAGCCAACGCCGATCCGGCCACCGGCTACCTGATCTACTGGAACGGCAGCGGCGCGGCTGAGGGGGCCCAACTCAAGGGATGGCAAGTCGTGGGCGGCACGAGCGGGGCCGCGCCGGCGTGGGCGGCGTTGATCGCGCTGGCGAACGCCTCTCCGGCCTGCAAGGGGACCGCGGTCGGCTTCGCCAACCCCGCGCTCTACAACGCTGCTGCGACCGCATACGCCGGCAACTTCAACGACATCACCTCGGGGAACAACGACATGACCGGCGTCAACGGCGGCCAGTTCACTGCCGGGGTGCGCTATGACATGGCCACCGGGCTGGGATCCCCGAACGGCACGGTGCTCGCCGCCACGCTGTGCGCGGATGCGATCGCGCTGAGCAACCCTGGGCCGCAGCGCTCGATCCTCGGCTCCTCCGTGAGGCTGCAGATCAAGGCAGCCGATACACGCCGCGCGCCGGTGCGCTTCACCGCCGCCGGGCTCCCGCGTGGCCTTTCGATCAATGCCTCGAGCGGCCAGATCACCGGCCGTCCGCGCCACGTCGAAACCTCCAAGGTGACGGTAACCGTCGACGACGCCGCCGGCACGAGGTCACAGGCTTCATTCGCGTGGACGATTCAGACCAAGCCATCGCTGTCGGATGTGTCGCTCACTGGCGTGGGCGTCGCGCGCCCGCGGCTGTCCTTCACGCTGGTTGCCGGGCGCAGTGCGCCGCCGCTCAAGACGGTGGCCGTGGCGCTCCCGCGGGCCTTCACCTTCTCTCGATCGCACGCGGCGATCAGCGTCACCGGCCGCGGACGCCGGCACCTCGGCTTCAGCGCGGACCTTCAGAAGCGGACCCTCGTGCTCAAGTTGGGCAGCGCCGCGTCGCAGGTGCGGGTAACGATCGCCTATCCGCAGCTCCAGGCCAGCAGCGGCTTAGCCGCCCAGGTGGCAGGCCATCGCGCCCCGCGTTTGACGCTCACGGTAAAGCCGGCAGACGCGCTCAAGCGCACCACGTGGCTAACCGCACGGCTGAATCCGAGCTGATTCCCGCTTCTAGGCGGCCACTCGGGCGGGACCCGTGTATCGCTCGGCCACGTCGCCCAGGATCTCGATCATGGTGCCGGCGGCTGGCGCGACACCAGCCGCCGCAAGGGTCGCCGCCACGACCCTGCGGGCCGGGCTCCGTGGGGCCAGGGCACGCACGACGATTCCCGGATGGACGTGGGTGAGTGCGAGCCGGGGGATCAGCGCCACGCCGACGCCAGCCGCCACCAGACCCTGGACGGTCTCGTAGTCATCTGACTCGAACGTCACCTCGGGCTCGAACCCGGCACCCAGGCACGAGCGGACGACATGACGCGCGCACGGGCTGCTGGCGGACGTTTGCACCCAATCCTCATCGCGAAGGTCGGCGAGCGTCAGCGCCGGCTTGCCGGCCAGCGCATGCTCGCCGGGGAGAGCGACCAGCATGGGATCCTCGAGCAAGGGCTTGGTTTGCAGGCGCGCTCCGTGACGCTCCCGCTCGCCGGGAAACTCGAACAGCAGGGCCAGATCGAACTCGCCAGCGCGCAGACGCGGCGCGATCTCCTCGGGCTCGCCCTCGGCCAGGGTCAACGCCACGTCGGGATGGCGCTCGCGAAATTGCGCGATCGCCAGCGGCATCAATGTCGCGCCGGCGGAGGGAAACGACGCCATACGCAGGCGGCCCGCACGGATCCCCAGCAGCGCAGCGAGCTCCGTCTCGGCGGCTTCGATCCGTCCGAGGATCCCCTCCGCGTGCTCGATGAGACTGGATCCGGCCGCAGTCGGTCGGACACCGTTTCGATCGCGCACGATCAGGGTGGCGCCGGTCTCCGCTTCCAGCCGCGCGACCGACTGCGAGACAGCCGACTGGGTGTAGGAGAGCGCCTCGGCCGCGGCCGAGAATGAGCCCCGCCGCACGACCTCGGTGAGAACCCTGAGCCGACCGACGTGCAGCATTAGCGAAGCTTATCAATGACATGACCAACTTCATTAGGGCTGATAGTAGGCAAATGCCATCCTCGCGGGGAATAGGACGCTGCGAACCGCAAATCCCCGAGGAACGGAGAGATATGGCACCCAGGGCGATCATCTCCTACGACGACACGCTTGGCGACCACGATGCGCTGATGCTCGGACGCATCCTTGCCGACGCCGGCGCATCGCTCACCCTGGCGTACGTCCGCCACACGACCCAGAGCGAGCGCTCGCAGGAGCTCCGCGAGGAGCACGAAGCCGAGACGCTGCTCGGCCGCGGCGCGCGCTGGCTCGCCCGGCTGGATGTAGACACGCGAGTCGTGGTCAGCCCGTCCACGCCGGAAGGCCTGCGCCAGCTGGCCGAGGAGGAGGATGCGGACATCATTGTGTTCGGCTCCGACTACCGGACCGCGTCAGGGCACGTCGCGCCGCAGCACTCCGCGCACAGCCTGCTCGAGGGCGGCCCGACGGCTGTGGCGATCGCGCCGGCCGACTACCACTCGGACGGGGCGCCGCGCATCCACCGGATCGGCGTGCTGGCGATTGCCGGCGACGACTCGACGCTCGCCACGGCGCGCGCGCTGGCCGACAGCTTCGGCGCCACGCTGACGCGCGATGAGCGGCGGGTCGACCTGCTCGTGGTCGGTTCGCGTCTCGAGGCGCCGTACGGTCATGTGCTGCTGAGTGCCCGGGCCCAGAACGAGATCGAGAACGCGACCTGCCCGGTGCTGATCGTGCCGCGCGGCGTCACGCTCGACTTCCCGGCCGTGCTGGCGCACGCGGCGTAAACCCAAGCCTAAACGCAGCTCTTAACCCGCGCGCCTATCGTCGTCGGGCGTGCGGACCCTCGTCGTCTCCGACTTGCATCTCGGCGGGCGCGTGCAGCACCCAGTACTGCCGCGCCCCGAACCGCTCGAGCGGCTGCTCACCGCGGTTGGAGAGGTCGATCGTCTGGTGCTGCTGGGGGACGTCGTCGAGTTGTTGGAGCGCCAGCCGGAACGAGCGATGGGCGCCGCCTCGATCACCCTGCGGGCGCTTGGCGCGCGGCTCGGGACCGAGCGCGAAGTCGTGCTCGTCCCCGGCAACCACGATGTGGCCCTGGTCGCGCCCTGGGTCCGGGCGCGAGGGGCGGCGCTCGACGACGACACACCGGTGCCGATCGATGCCACCCCGGCGCTGGCCGCCGTGACGGGATGGCTGGCCCCGGCCCGGGTACGGGTTCACTATCCGGGAGTGTGGCTGTCCGAGCGGGTGTGGGCGACCCACGGGCATTACATCGGCCGAAGGGTGAAGGCCGAGCATCCCGGCCTGACGCCGGGCGATTATGAGAGGGCCGCCGCCGGTTGGACGTTGCCCCGGATCGAGGCGGGGATCATGCGCAAGCTCCCCGGCCCGGCGGCCACCCTGACCGAGGACGTGGCCGAGGTCGGTCGGGCGTTGACCATGCCGCCTCCGCGGCGTCTGCTACACCGGCGGATGTCCCCGATCACCTCGGCGCTGCTCGCGGTGCAGATGCGCCGCGCCAGCATCCCGGCACTGGCCACACTGGCTACGCGCCTGGGCGTCGAAGCCGACTGGATCCTGTTCGGCCACGTGCACCGGCTCGGTCCGCTGACCGGCGACCGTCCGCTCGACTGGCAGGGTCCGGGCGGTGGTCCGCGCATCGCAAATACCGGTTCTTGGGTGTACGAGCCATTGCTCGTACACCACGCCGCCGCTCCGCATCCATATTGGCCAGGCGGTTCGGTGCTCCTCGAGGCCGCTCAGCCGCCCGTGGCCCGAGGCCTCCTTGACGATCTCGGGACTGAGGCGCTCCACTGAGCGCGTCTCACGGCAGGATCAGGTGCGAGTCACCGAACTCGTGCCAGAGATAGCCGGCGTCCAGCGCGGCCGCATACGAGAGCCTCAGTAGCTCACGCCCGGCCACGGCCTCGAGCATCAGCAGGTGCGAGGCCTCGGGGTCGTGCCAGCCGGTGATGAGGCCATCGATCGTGCGAACGCCACACTCGGGGGTGACTACATGGCCGGTCCATCCTGAGCGGGCACAGGCGCAGGCTCGGCCGGCGGCGGCGGATTCGAGCGCGCGCACCACGGTGGTTCCGACCGCGATCACCCGACCGCCACGCTCTCGCGCCGCGGAGATCGCCTCTGCGGTGTGTTCGGGCACGTCGAACCATTCCGGAAAGGGCGGCTCGTGGCTCTCGGGGGAAGAGACGCCGGCGTGCAGGGTAATCGGCGCCACCGTGACGTCGCGCTCCAGCAGTCGCGAGATCAGCTCGCGCGTGAACGGTCGCCCGGCGCTCGGCATCTCGGCGCTTCCGGGTGTGGTCGCGTAGACGTTCTGGTAGGCGGCGAGGGGCCACCTTCCGCGGACGTGGGCGTAGCGGATCGGCTCGCCGCAGTCCTCTAGATATTCATCGACCGGCCGGTCAGAACAGAAGCGCGCCAGCATCAGCCGCTGCCCAGACGCGTACGGCGCGAGGAGCTCCAGCACGGCGCCGCCGCGCAGGTCGAGTCGCTCCCCCGCCGGCAGCCTCGCCGGCCGCACACCGTCGGCGCTGCGGATCTCGACCACCCTCCACACGTCCTCCAGATGCGGCGCGCGGGTAGCAAAGTGAACCCGGACTGGGGTGCCGCTCTGCCGTCGTGCCGGGACGGCGGCCGGGACCGTGCCCGAGACGTTGACCACGACCACGTCGCCGGGCTCGAGCAACGCAGGGAGGTCGCGAAACGCGGCATGTTCGATCGATCCGTCGTCGCGATGGGCAACCAAGAGGCGGACGCCGTCGCGCGGTACCCCGCGAGCCTCCGGCGGCTCGTGGGCCTCGAGAGCGGGCTCCAGGTCGAAGGCGAGAGCGCTCATCGGGCCGGCGTGGCAGTCACCGCAAGCGCCCGCGCCTCGTAGCGACCGCTGGGCAGATCGCCCTCGATCAGCCGGAGGATGCCGGGCACGCTGTCCTCGGGCAGGGGTAGATCGGAGATGTCCTCGTCCGGAAAAGCATCCTGGTGCATCTGGGTTCGCATGTCGCCCGGGTCGACGGCGTAGATGCGCAGCGCCGGATGCTCGGCGGCGAGGATCGCGCTCAGCTGGTCGAGGGCGGCCTTGGACGATCCGTATCCGCCCCAACCCGCGTATGGCTCGATCGCGGCGTCGGAGGTCACGTTGATGATCACGCCGCCGTCGCGCAGCCGCGGCAGGGCCAGCTGCGTCAGGGCAAGCGGCGCCACCACGTTGACCTGGTAGACACGTTCGAGCATGGCGAGCGGGTATTGCGCCAGCGGGGGCTGGGGGCTGGGGCCGAGCAGGCTGGCGTTGTTGACCAGCAGGTCGACCTCGTCGCCGGCAGCGTCGAGCAGGGCCCCGCGGTGCCAGTCGTCGGCGACGTCGCCGCGCAGCGCTGTGACTTCGGTGATCGCGCCAAGTTCGCGGGCGGCGCGCTCGAGTTCGCGCGTGCCGCGCGCGTCGATCACGAGCGCCCAGTCGCGCTCGGCTAGGGCGCGGGCAAGGGCGAGGCCAAGGCCTCGCGAGGATCCGGTGATGATGGCTAGTGGCATGGGCGCCACGGTAGAGGCGCTGAGGTCCCGGTTTCCAGGCGTAATTGGTCCTAGGACCCGGTCAGTAGGCCATGCCTGACAGCAAGCACCGCGGCCTGGGTGCGGTCGGTCACGCCGAGCTTGGCCAGGACATGACCGACGTGCGTCTTGACCGTCTTCTCCGAGATCCCCAGCTCAAGCGCGATCCGCTTGTTCGAGCGGCCACTCGCGATCAGGGTCAGAACGTCGCGCTCGCGGCTAGTCAGCCGGTCGAACGCGGTGCCTTGTGGACGGTCGGACAGTGCGTGCACGAGCCGCGCCGCCACCGTCGGGTCGATGATCGCCTCGCCACTGTGCGCGGCGCGCACCGCGCGGGCAAGCTCTGCGGGCTGCGAGTTCTTGAGCAGATAACCCGCCGCGCCGGCTTCGAGCGCCGGCAGCAGCCGCTCGTCCTCGAGAAAGCTCGTCAGGACTATCACGCGGCAGCGCGGGCAACGGCGACGAAGCGCGCGCATGGCGCTCACGCCGTCGAGCGTCGGCATCACCAGGTCCATCAGGACGATGTCGGGCTCGAGCTGGGTCGCCCGCTCGACCGCTTCCTCGCCGTCGGCGGCCTCACCAACGATCTCGAAGCCGGGCTGGACCCCGAGGAAGGCGCGCAGTCCCTCGCGGACGACAGCGTGGTCGTCGACGATCAGGATCCTGATCCGCTCAGTCATGGTTGGCGAGCTCTATGCGGACCGTTGTTCCGTGCCCCGGGCTTGATCGGATCTTGAGCCGGCCCTGGAGCTCTCGAGCACGCTCCTCCATCGAGGTGAGGCCTAGATGACGGGAGCGGAGCTCGGCCGCATCCGGATCGAACCCGATGCCGTCGTCGGTCACCTCAACCATTCGCGCGCGGTCGCTGCCCGCGAGCCGGACGATTACGTGATCGGCATGAGCGTGCCGCACGGCGTTGTGCAGTGCCTCATGAGCGATCCGCAGCAGCGCCAACTCGCGCTCGCCGCCGGCGCCACCTGGTTGGAACCCGGGCTCGACCTCGAGCCGGATGTCGGCGCCATGCGTGCGCGCCACCATCTCAACCTCCTTGCGTAGGGTGTGCTCGAGACCGTCGCGCTCGAGGTCGGGAGGGCGCAGGCCAAGGATCAGCGCGCGCAGCTCCTCGAGCGCCTCGCCGGCTAGCCCACGCAGGCGGTGTAGTTGCACGCGCGCGGTTTCCGGATCAGTATCGATCTGGCTGGCGGCGGCCTCGGCGGTCAGCGTCACGCTGAACAGCTTCTGGCTGACTACGTCGTGGAGCTCGAGGGCGAGGCGGTTTCGTTCGGACAGGATGGACAGCTCGCGGCTCTGCTCGTACAGGCGCGCGTTGGTAATCGCGATCGCGGCATGGGCGGCGAGCAGTTCGATCAGCTCCTGGTCTTCGGCGTCGAAGCCGTCGGCACCGTCTTTTTCGGTCAAGTAGAAGGCGCCGATGATGGTTCCGTCCGGCCCGGTGATCGGGACCCCGAGGAACGAGCGCATGTCGGGATGCTGGCGGGGCCACCACCCGCGGAACCGCGGGTCGTCGTGGATGTCGTCGGTTCTGTAGGCGTCAGCCTGGTGGAGCATCGCGGCGAGCATTCCGTGCGTGCGGGGCAGAGGCCCCATCGACGCGACCAGCTGGTCGCTCATCCCGGCTACTAGGAAGCGGCGAAACCCGCCGGTCCCGTCGGGGATGCCGAGTGCGGCGTAACGGGCACCGGCCAGTTCGCGCGCGGCATCCACCAGTTTCTGCAGCACCTCGTCCACTGAGAGGTTCGCGGCCACGGCTAGGACCGCGTCGCTGACCGCCTTCAGGGCCGGGTTGAGTCGCTGCGCCATCGCTGCTCACGATAGTTTCATGACTGTGCCGCGCCACTGGGTATGGATGCAGGTCGCGATCGTGGTCTTCGTGCTGGCGGGGATCGTGATCGCGATCACGAAGCTGGCTTGACCGTGTTCCGGTCGATCCTGGTCGGGACCGATGGCTCCGAGACGGCGCACAGCGCGCTCCTGCGGGCGGTGGAGCTCGCCGCCGGCTTGCGCGCCCGCCTGACCATCGTGAGCGCCTATGAGCCGGTGGCCGATCCGCGGCTGCGCGGCGAGCAGGTGCTCGCACCGAAGGCCGCGCAGTGGGCGATCAACCCGCACAACGACGTGCTCGCGCTGCTCATACTTGCGCGGAGCGAGGCGCTGGGCGCCGGTGTGGCCTCCGTCGAGACGTTCGCGCGCGAAGGTGACGCCGCCGACGCGATCCTCGACGTGGCTGAGGAGCAGCGCTGCGACCTGATCGTGGTTGGCAACAAGGGGATGACCGGCGCCAAGCGCTTCCTGCTCGGGTCGGTGCCCAACAAGGTTTCGCACCACGCCGCGTGCTCGGTGCTGATTGTGCGGACGACCTGAGACCCGCCTTGCCGCTCGTGCCGCTCGGGCGACCTCGCTGCCCTCCCTGCATAGAACGTCTTACTGAGGCTGCGCAGGCGCGGTAACCGGTACGCGAGCGGTGGCTGCGCCTGCGTTGACGAGGCCGTAGCCGTAGTCCGGGTTGGGCTGGCCGCCGCCCAACGGCGTGGCCGTCTGCTCAAGCCGCGCGAGGACCCGGTCCGGCGAAGGGTGGGGTCCGAGGACGCCGCTGGCGATCACTAGCGCCGCGGTGGCGGACACGGCCGGCGCCGCCATCGAGGTTCCGTAGCTGCTCGGCAGGCTGAACCGGGTCGCGTCCGAGCCGGGGCTAATTGAGTCAAAGTCGCTGAAGGTCATCTGGTGGACGGCCGGCAGGTTGCGAAACGGATGGCAGTCCGGATCCGTTGCCCGGGTGGCATCGTTGCCCCCACCCGGCGCCACCAGGTCGAGCTTGGCGCCGCCGTTGGAGTAGCTGGCCAGGCATCGGTCCCGCGTGGTTGCTCCGACCGAAATCACCGCCGGCGCCGCCGCCGGATAGGCGAGCTGCCCGGAGCCGTCGTTGCCGGAGGACCCGACCACCACGACGCCGTGCCGGTGGGCGAAGCCGACTGCCCTGATGATGTCCGGGATCTCGGAGGCAGTGACGCTGATGTCGAACTCGAGGCTCAGGTTGATCACCCGAGCGCCGTGGGCGACGGCGTAGCGGATCCCCTTGGCGATAGTGGCCGAGTCGCCGTTGCCGTCGGCGTCGAGCACCCGGACCGGCATGATTCTCGCGCCGTAGGCCAGGCCGGTCAGCCCGAGGCGGTTATTGGTCGCCTCGGCAATCATCCCGGCCACGAACGTGCCGTGGCCCTCGCGGTCGAGCGGGTACGGGTTGTTGGCCACGAAGTCGTAGGGGTCAACGAAGTTCGTGCCGGCGAAGTCGGGCGATTTGCGGAAGCGACGCCAGGTGCGATAGGCGATCCCGGTGTCGAGGATGGCGATGGTCACTCCACGACCGCCCGGACGGTGAATGCCGAACATGTGCGCCCAGGCGTCGGGAGCATCCACTCCCGCCTCGGGAAGGAAGTTCCATTGCAATTGCTGCCAGCCCTGCGGATGATGGGTGTTGCCGCGATCGTTCGGGATCCAGCCCCCCGTCTGGTGGGCGATGTAGTCGGGCACGGCGTAGGCGACGCCCGGCTGCCGGCGGAGCTTCGCGATCATCCCCCAGACGTTCAGGCCCGGCGGCACCCGGACGACGCGGCTTTCCTGGTCCTCGTCGCCGGCGGCCGAGCGGACGCCCATCACGCGGGCGCTATGCGCCGGAGCGACAGAGGAGTAACCGACCAGCACCTGGCCGGCGACGTAGGGGGCGGTTTGCGCCGGCCGGGTTTCGGTCGGGGGCGCCGGCCGGGCGGCCGTCA
>JAFAZZ010000485.1 GCA_019239375.1 Solirubrobacterales bacterium
GACTTGCGGTGAAGGAGCTCGGTGAGCACGCTCTCGGTGGAGGCCGTATAATTGTACAAAAAACCGCAGTAGGGGGACTGCAGCGGGATGCCGCGATACGACATCGCCGAGCACACCTGGACGATCGAGCCGCGGTCCCGCGGGAGCATGCGCTGCAGCGCGGCGCGGGTGCCCCACACCATCCCCAGATAGCTCACCTCGGTGGCGCGGCGCCATTCCTCCGGCTCGATGTCGAGGAACTCCGCGTAGACGGTGACCATTGCGTCGTTGACCCACACGTCAATCGGCCCGAAGGCGTCCTCGACTGAGGAGGCGGCCGCCTGGACCTGGTCGTGGTCGGCCACGTCGACCGGCAGCACGATCGCCTGACCGCCGGCCTGCTCGACCTCGCGTGCGGCTCCTTCCAGCCCCCGCCGGCCGCGCGCGATCAGCGCCACCCGCGCCCTGTCGGCGCCGAACTTCCGGGCCGCGGCTCGGCCGATCCCGCCCGACGCGCCGGTGATGACCACCACCTTGCTTTCCTGAGGCATCTTTGTCTCCTTTCTGGCGTAGCAACCAAGCCCTACCCGGGGGGCGTGGCGAGAACCGGGCGGACCGCTCGTTTGTTCGAGCGTGAACACTCGCGGTCGGGCGAACGCTGGGTTGCCCTCGTCACCGGGTAGGCCCGGTTCGTGGCTGCGCGCGTCCCGCAACGAACCGACGGTTATCTCCCGATCGAGGACTACGCCGCGATCGGCGACGGGCGCGCGCTCGCGCTGGTCGGGCTGGACGGGGCGATCGACTGGATGTGCCTGCCGCAACTCGACTCGCCGAGCATTTTCGCGGCGCTGCTCGACCCGGGCTCCGGCGGCCACTTCGTCGTGGCCCCCGCGATCCCCTTCACGGCCGAGCGTCGCTACCTGGACCGGACCAACCTACTCGAGACCACCTTCCATACCGACCGGGGCACCGTCACGGTCACCGACGCGCTCACGATCGATGACAGCCAGGCGGCGCCGTGGCGTGAGCTGGTCAGGAAGGTCGAAGGGCGGGCCGGCGCGGTTCCGATGACCTGGCGGTTCGAGCCGCGCTTCGACTACGGTCGGCGCGCGGCAGAGTTGCACCGCCGCGACGCGGCCGTGGTCGCTCGCGACGCCACCCTCCAGGTGGCGCTGCTCGGCTGGGATGCCGGCGCGGTCGAACTCACCGGCAACGCCGCCTTCGGCGCGTTCACCGCGGCCGAGGGCACCGCGGCGATCGTGGCGATGGTGGCCTCGCACGAACATTCTCTTCCCATCCCCCGGCGCGAGCAGGTGGAGCGACGGCTCGCCGAGACCATCCGCGTGTGGCGCTCCTGGGTAACGCGCCACACCTACGACGGACCCTGGCGCGACGCCGTCGAGCGGAGCCTGCTGGCGATCAGGCTCCTGGCCGACGGGCGCACGGGCGCGATCGCCGCGGCCGGAACGACCTCGCTCCCCGAGGTGCTCGGCGGCCAGCGCAACTTCGACTACCGGTTCGGATGGGTCCGTGACCTCTGCTTTACCCTCGATGCGCTGCTGTCGGTTGGGATGGAGGAACTGACCCACTCCTCGCTTCAATGGGTGCTCCGCGCCACCGGGCACACACATCCGCGGGTCGATCCCGTCTATGCGCTCGACGGATCGGTGGTGCGCAGCCAGCAACCGCTGCCGTTGGCCGGCTACCGCCGCACCGGACCGGTGCACCTCGGCAACGGCGCCGGCAGCCAGCTTCAACTCGGCGGGTTTGGCGATCTGGTCGAAACCGTCTGCCAGTACGCAGCCCAAGGCCACCTCCTCGGCCCCGCCGCCGGCGCGCGCCTGGCCGACATCGCCGACCTGCTCGTGCGCATCTGGCGCCGCGAGGACTCCGGCCTGTGGGAGCTCGACGAGTCCGCCCACTACGGCACCTCGAAGCTCGCCGTCTGGGTCGCGTTCGCGCGAATGCTAAAGCTGGTCGAGCTCGGCCAGGTCCCGGCCCGCCGCGTGGGTCGGTGGCGGCGGGCGCGCGACGAGGCGCGCTACTTCATCGAGACCCACCTGTTCTCCAGCGAGCGAAACGCCTACCTGTTCAAGGCCGGCTCGCCCGAGCTCGACTGCGGCTTGCTCCTGGTCGCTCGCCGAGGCTTCGGGGACCTCACCGGCTCCCGGATCAACGGCACGATCGACGCGATCCGGACCGAGCTCCACGCCGATGGGCCGCTCTTCTACCGCTACAGCGGCATGCAGGACGAGGAGAACGCATTCCTGGCCTGCTCGTTCTGGCTGGTTGAAGCGCTGGCCATCACCGGACGGGTCGACGAGGCCGCCGAGCTGATGGACGGGATGAGCGGCCTGGCCAGCGACGTCGGCCTCTACAGCGAGGAGATGGAGCCGGGTACGCACGCGATGCGCGGCAACTTTCCCCAGGCGCTCACGCACCTGTCGCTGATCAACGCCGCCCATGCGATCGCCAAGTGCTCGAAGCGCGACACGGCCGACGCCGCTCCCCTCGTGGAGCGCCCCGCGTTCGGTCGGCCGGCTCAGGCTGCGACGGCGAGCGCCTCGTCGACCGACACGCCCGGCACCCCGACCGCGTCAGCCACCGGCGGGTAGGTCACCTGCCCGCCGGCGATGTTGACGCCCAGCTTGAGCCCCGGATTGGCCGCGGTCGCGCCGTGCACGCCGCCGGTGGCGAGATGGAGCACGTAGGGGATGGTGGCGTTGGTGAGCGCGTAGGTCGAGGTGATCGGCACCGCGCCCGGCATGTTGGTCACGCAGTAGTGGGTGATCCCGTCGACCTCGTAGGTCGGGTTCGAGTGGGTGGTCGGCCGCGAGGTCTCAAAGCAGCCGCCCTGGTCGATCGAGACGTCGACCAGCACCGCCTGGCGCTTCATCAGCCCGAGCTGCGCCCGCGTGATGACTCGCGGCGCCCGCGCCCCGTGGACCAGGACAGCCCCGATCACCAGATCCATGTAAGGCAGCCGCTGCTCGATCTCCAGCGTCGAGGCAAAGCACGTATCGGCGCGGCCGTTGAAGGCGATGTCGAGCTCGCGCAGGCGGTCGATGTTGCGGTCGTAGACGTAGACCGTCGCCTCCATCCCCATAGCGATGAATGCCGCGTTCATGCCGACCACGCCCCCGCCAATGATCATCACGTTCGCGGCGGCGACGCCGGGGACCCCGCCCAGGAGGATCCCCCGCCCCCCGAGCGGCTTCTCGAGCATGAACGCGCCGGCCTGAGTGGCGATCTTGCCGGCGACCTCCGACATCGGTGCCAGCAACGGCAGGCGCCCTCGGGCGTCCTCGACCGTCTCGTACGCGATGCAGGTCGCCCCGGAAGCCATGAGCCCGCGCGTGAGCGACGCGTCCGCGGCCAGGTGCAGGTAGGTGAAGAGGACGTGATGGGGCTTCAGCCGACCCACCTCCTCTGGCTGGGGCTCCTTGACCTTGACGATCAGAGTGGCCTCGTCGAATAAGGCTGCCGCGTCGGGAACGACCGTGGCTCCCTGCGCGGCGTAGCCCTCATCGGTGATTGCCGAGCCGAGTCCGGCGCCGCTCTGCACGAACACCTCGTGCCCGGCGTCGACGAGCTCGCGAACGCCCGCCGGCGTCAGCGCAACCCGGTACTCATCCGACTTGACCTCTGTTGGAACCCCGACCTTCACGCGACTAGCACCGCCTTCCCGTGTATCGACAACCCGACGTCATGCCACCAGCTGCCGGCCGCGCAGGGCCAGCCAGAACTCGATCCGGTCGCGGGCCGAGGACAGGTTCCGGCCTGTCAGTTCCTCGACCCGCCGGATCCGATAGCGCAACGTGTGCCGGTGGCAGTACAGCCGCCGGGCCGCGCGCTCCCATTGGCCGTTCTCCTCGATGAAGGCCTCGAGCGAGCGCATGAGCTCTCCGCCGTAGGCACCCTCGCCGTCCTCGATTGGCCCCAGAATCGAGTCGCAGAACAGCCGCAGCGCAACGTCGTCCTGGAGCGACAGGAGCAGCTGGAAGGACCCTAGATCCTTGTACGTGGCGACCCGGCGGCGTTCGGGAGCCGATCCGTTGCCATCTGTGCAAGCCACGCCCAGGGCGAGCGCCTCCAGGGCGCACCGCGCCTCATGGAAGCTTCGCCGCGCGTCGAGGGCCGGCACCGCCCGTCCGACGGCGACCCGGACCTCGCCGCGCAGCTCACCGTCTGCGGACATCAGCACGCGCTGCGCGAGCGCCAGCAGCTCCTCATCGTTCGCACCCGGGACCAACGCGCAGGCGAGCGGCCCCACCGACGCGACCAGTGCCGGCGTGGCCTCCTCGCGTAGCGCCGACCACAGGACGCCCTCGACCGAGTCAGATTCCGACCCGGCGCGGCGCTCCGTGGAGGGTCGCAGCACGATTGCCGCCACCCGATCGGACAAGCCGAACGGCCGCAGCCGCCGCGCCACCTCCGGTCCGGTCAGCTCGCCGCTCGCGATCGCATCGAGCACATCGCCGGCCAGCCGCCGCTCGGTCTCCCCCGCCACCCGCGCGCGCAGCAGCTCGAGCGCCACAATCGTCACCGTCTGGTGCAGGGTCAGCCGGTCGAAGTCCGACAGCGGCCCTGCGTCCTTGATCGCCACGAGCCACGCCTCGGGCGCCCGGCCCGGTCCCGAGCCGGAGCCCGGAGCGGGAGCGCCGTCCGAGGCGACCGGCAGCGCCAGCCCATGATTGCCCTCGAGGAGCGAGGGCACGAAGGCCCGCGCCTCGCGACGCCGCCCGCGCTCGCGCACCTCCCCCCGTAGCGTCTCCAAGACATCGGCGTCCACCGGCCGCCGGAACTCATGCTGCTGCATGGGCTCGCCTCGCGAGTCGCATACCACCACGGCGGCCCCGATGAGCGTTGACAGCGCACCCACCAGCGCGTCCAGACCCCGCTCGGACAGAACGATCCGCTCGAGCCGCTCTTGGGCGGCCAGAGCGCGGCGCAGCACCGCGTACTGCTCGTTTACCAGTTGCGTGAACGCCGCTTCGGTGACCGCGATGAACGGCACCTCATACGGGACCTCGAACACCGGGAACTCGCGCTCGGCCGCCACCTCGAGCAAAGGAGGCGGGACAGCTTCGTGCTTGAAGCCGGTCCCGAACCCGAGACCCGCCAGGTGGTGGTCGGCCAGCCGCGCCGCGAACTCCCGCTGCTGCGCCGGCGTGTCGAGCTGCATGCCGGTGGTCAGCAGCAGCTCGCCGCCCGACAGCCACGGAGTGGGATCGAGTAGCTCCGAGATGTGCACCCACCGCACCGGAAGATGCAGGCTTCGCTCGCCCGCCAGCAGACGGACGTCGAGGTCCTGCAGCAGATCCCGAACGGTCAGCATCAGCCGCGGCGCGTCTCCTCCTGCGCGCTGTAATGCGCGGGACGCTCGTGGACGCGCATGCGCGTGCTCGCCCCGCTCAGCACCGAGCGCAGGATCGTCTCGATCTCCTCGAATTGCTCCGGCCCCGCGATCAGCGGCGGCGAGAGCTGGATGACCGGATCGCCGCGGTCGTCGGCGCGGCAGATCAGCCCGTGCCGGTAGAGCTCGCCGGAGAGGAATCCGCGCAACAGCGTCTCTGACTCCTCGTCGTCGAACGACTCCTTGGTTTGCTTGTCCTTGACCAGCTCGATGGCCTGGAAGAACCCTGCCCCGCGGACGTCGCCCACGATCGGGATGTCGCGCAGCGACTCGAGCATGGCCCGGAACGAGCCCTCGTTCGTCCGCACGTTCTCCAAAATCCCTTCGCGCTCGAACGCCTCCAGGTTGGCCAACGCCACAGCGGCGCAGATCGGATGCCCGGCGAACGTGAACCCGTGCGTGAAGCTGTGCGAACCCTGCATGAACGGTTCCGCCACCCGGTCGGAGGCGATCACCGCCCCCATCGGCGCGTAGGCACTGGTCAGCCCCTTGGCCGTCGTGATCAGGTCGGGCTGGTAGTCGTAGCGCTGGGCCCCGAACCACTCGCCCAGCCGGCCCCACGAGCAGATCACCTCGTCGGAGATCAAGAGCACGTCGTACTCGTCGCAGATCTCGCGCACCCGCTGGAAGTAGCCCTCGGGCGGGGTGAAGCAGCCGCCGGCGTTCTGGACGGGCTCGAGGATCACCGCGGCCACGGTGTCCGGCCCCTCGAACTCGATCTTCT
>JAFAZZ010000517.1 GCA_019239375.1 Solirubrobacterales bacterium
CGGACGCTGGTCGCCGATCGGACGCTCCAGGTCAGGCCGTGGTCGCCGACTCGGGACCGACGGAGGGCATGACCCGGCGGCACGAGGATCCCGAAGCCGGATCCGTACGAAGCCTCCCCTCGCGTTTACCTCCACACCGCCGGACGGAACGATGCCCTTACGGTGCTCCGAGCCCGACCGAGACGAGCGCTGTACGAGTCGCGGACGCGGCGCCTGGGGCACTGGCCGTGACGCGCGCCAGCACGCCAAGCCGCGATAGGCGAGCGGACTGTGCGAGTCGGATCGCCTCTGCGGGCAGTCGGAGCACGATGGAGCGAGAGGCGTTGATCGAGCGGCGCAGGGTCAGCAGGCTCCGGCGAGGAAGCCCAAGCCGTCTGGCGGTCGCGCCGGGCAAGGTCATGCTGACGTTCACCGAACACCCGGTTGGGCAGACGAGGACGAGGCGGATCCGCTGCGCTTTCCTGGCCGAAGCGAGCTGGATTGCCGGGCGCTCGCCGGCTGGGGCACTCGGCGTCGAGCTGTAGCCGGCGGCGACGATGTTGGCCTGGACGACCGCGTCGGTTGCTCTGGCGGGGTAACCCCAGGTCACGGCGCCCTCGAAGAACGAGCCCACGCCTGCGTTGCTGTCGTCGCCGCCCGTGCCGAGCACGATCGCCCCCTCTTTGCGCATCGGCCTGTACCCGGACAGTTTCGGGTTGACGATCGCCGTCTCGCCGGGCTTACCCGGCGAGGGGATCCTGAACGACGGCGGATTGGGGTTGAACCGGGATCTGGGCAGCGGCCCCCACCACTCCGTGGCCAGCGGTCCGTCCTGGGCGTTGCCGTCCTTGATCGCGAAGGTGTCGGTGCCATCGTTCTTCAGCATTGCCGTGACGAACGGGTTCGCGTTGCCGGTATCGCCACGGTTCTTGCTGGCGCCCGTGTCCGAGAAGAACAGGCCGTTCTCCATGTCGGCCTGTACCCACGGGCCGCGGCCGTAGCAGATCGGCCACACGAACCAGCACATCGAGCCAAAGTAGATCGCGTCCATGTGACCGTTGCCGGTGTCGCGGCCGCTTGTCTCGACGTTGCCGAAGTCAAAGCAGCACTGCGAGTTGAAGTGCGTGCCGGAGGTGACCATGTACATCGACTCGGGCTGGGCACCGATGGCGATGCCTTGGCTGTGATTGTCGCGGTACCCCATGCCGCCGGCGAAGGACATGCCGTAGGCCTGGTGCCGCGCGACCGTAACCGGGAGTGCGTCCGCCGCCACGCCGGCATCCTGGTCGCCGTTGGCGCCGGGGCCCTCGATCGTCAGGTCGTTGTGGTTGGGGGTCTGATCGAACAGCACGATGATCGCGCAGGTCGTTCCGGCGCAGAAGCGATCCTGGACAGCGGCGTCGGCGTAGCCGCTGCCGAGGTCGCCGATGTTCGCGCTTGCGCCGTCCGAGCGCTCGACGCGGTAGAGCGGTCCCACGTAGGAGGCGTACATCGCGCGGGTTGTGCTGTACGCGGCGACGCACGGCGTTGCTCCCCGCGCGTAGAGATCGCACGGGCGTGGGCCGATCACAGCCTCGGATGCCGCAGGCAGTAAAGCGCCGGCCGAGGACGCCGCTAGCACGAGGATCATGGCGGCACGGCCCGCGCGCAGCGCGCGTGCGCGTACGCGACGGCCGAGCTGAGCGGCGAGGCGGTCGCCCCGCCGCGGGATGTGGCGCACTCTTCGACTCTCCTCCTACCCGCTGCAGGACTGCTGCGAGGTGGTTGAAGTGAGGTTACGCGGAACGACGCGCCCAGGGCTGATCTACCTCAAGCCGATCGCTGGCCGGCCAGCGTCCATGCGGTCGCGCCACCGGTTCCGTGGTCGCGCTCCGTCGCTGCGTCGCGAGTGAGTTGAGCGCCGAGTACGGTCCGAATCGCCCCCCGGGGATCGATGCCCGGCGGAAAGCGGCGTCGCGCTGCGGCGCGCTCGGCATCCATGCCTCGCTTTGCGCGCCGGCGGCGACATCGTCCGGAGGCGGCCGAGCGCAGCGCGGCCCATAATCGTGGCCATCGTTCTCCCGGAGCGGATCGAAGGGCCCGATGGGCTGCTGTTGCGCCGATGGGTGGTCGAGGACACCGAGGCGCTCGGCCGCGCGGTGGCGGAGAGCAGCGAGCACCTGCGGCCGTGGATGGAGTGGATCGCGGCGGAGCCGCTGGCCATCGAGCGTCGGCGCGCGATGCTCGCCGAGTGGGAGCGCGAGTGGGCGCAGGGTGGTGATGCGGTATACGGCGCGTTCGTTGATCAGCAGATCGCGGGCGGCTGCGGGCTGCACCGCCGGATCGCCCCCGACGGCCTCGAGATCGGGTACTGGATCCATCCGACCTTCCTGCGGCGGGGGCTGGCCACGCGGGTGGCGAGGCTGCTGACCGACGCGGCATTCACGCTGCCGGGCATCACGCACGTGGAGATCCACCACGACAAGGCCAACCTGGCCAGCGCCGGCGTTCCCGGCAACCTGGGATTCGAATGGCTGGGGAAGGTCAGAGACCAACCCGCCGCGCCCGGCGAACTCGGCCTCGAGTGGCGATGGCGGATGGAGCGGGGGAGATGGCGACCGCCGGCTGGCGCAGCATGACGAGCAGGCGCCCGCCGCGACGCGGAGTCGCGGCGGGCGATCTCCTCCCGCGGCTACGGCAGCGGGTGCGACCCCCGCTTCTGCACGGTCACCGTGCCGGAACTCTCGGGGTGAGAGCTGCCCGGCGCGTAGTCGTACACCACGTGCGTCGAAAAGTTCATGACGAACACGTCGACGAGGGCGTGCTTCTTGGGGTCGAGCCAGGCCACGTAGATCTCGTGATTGCCGATTGGCATCGCGACGTAGTCCTCGGCCGGGAACTTGGTGCCGACAAACGGTCCCTTGACCGGGACACCTTGCACCCTCGAGTGCGTGTAGGTCTGCCGGAACGTGTTGCCGGTGTTGCGCCCGAGGGTGTAGCCGGTGACGATCACGTAGCCGTTCAGGTCAAACCGCTTGACGCTCGGGCCGCCGGCCTTCGCGCCCTTGGTCTGGCCGGCGGGGTACGTCGACCCCGCAGCGGTGGCGCCGGTCAGTGCGCCGTAGGTCGCGATCGACGCGCCGGCGAGCAGTACCGCGGATGCCACCCGCACTCGCGTGGCTGAAACCATGCATCCTCTCCTCTCTGGACGTTGGTTGGGGCGCGATCGTACGACCCACCGGCACCGCGGCTGGAGCGCCGGCGGAGATTCTGCGCTGAGGGTCAAGGAAAGCGTCGCTCTTGTGCGCTGGGCCGAGGGCCCGCGCCCTTTACGCTACGACCATGTGCCGAAACATTCGAACCCTCTACAACTTCGATCCCCCCGCAACCGAGGAGGAGGTCAAGGCCGCGGCCCTTCAGTACGTGAGGAAGATCAGCGGCTTCAACAAGCCCTCGCGCTCCAACGAGGAGGCCTTCGACCGCGCGGTGGACGCCGTCGCTGTCGCTTCGATGCAGCTGCTGGACGCGCTGCACACGACCGCGCCGGCGAGGAACCGCGCGGTCGAGGCGGCCAAGGCACGGGCGCGCGCGGCCCAACGCTTCGCGGCTTGACCTAACGTTCCGCCGGGTGACGCAGCGGACCGCCAGCTGAGGCGGCGGACCGCCGGCTGAGGCAGCGGTTCGCGGACCACCGGCTGAGGCGGCGGTTCGCCGGCTGACGGGGCAATTTGGCGGCTCGCGCCGTGGTTCGCCGGCTGGCGCGGCGATTTCGGCCGGTGACGCGGTGGTTCGCCGGCTAACGGGCGGCTTCGGCCGCCTGGCAGGCTATGGGCGCGGCCCGGGAGGGGCGAGCGGCGGGCCACGATTGCCAATAACTCCGCAGTCGCGCCGCCCCTGCGGGCGAGATGGAGGTTTGACGCCGCCATCGGGGCGAAGTCCGCACTCACGCGACGCGAGCGGTTGAGTGTGGAGTTGACGGTAATGCGTCGCGGGCGCGAGGCCACCGCGCCCGCGGCCACCGCGCCTCCCGTGCTGACCCGGCGCGCCCGCGACGGTCCGCGGCTTCCGCGCTGACCCGGCGCGCCCGCGGCGGTCCGCGCCTTCCGCGCTGACCCGGCGCGCCCGCGGCGGTCCGCGGCTTCCGTGCTGACCCGGCGCGCCCCCGGCGGTCCGCGCCTTCCGCGCTGACCCGGCGCTCCCCCGGCGGTCCGCGGCTCGCGCTGACCACCCGGCGAGCCTCGGCGGCCTCCTCGCGCGGGTCGCGAACCCTAGAAGGTGTTCTGGGCCATTAGCCGAGCTTGACAGGTAACTTTCGAAAGACTACTCTCGAGAGATGTCTCTTGACAGGCCGCGTGAACTGACCGATCCGCGTGCCATGCGCGCGATCACGCACCCGGTTCGGCTTGCCCTGATCGAAGCCCTGGGAATGGAGGGTCCGCTGACGGCCACGGGCGCGGCCGAGGTGATCGGCGAATCGCCTACCACCTGTTCCTTCCACTTTCGCCAGCTCGCCAAGTACGGGTTCGTGGAGCAAGCCTCGACCGGCCCCGGACGCACGCGGAGCTGGCGGCTGACCGCGGTCGGGATGCACTTCAGCGACGTCGGGGGCGACACCGAGGCGCGGATCGCCGCCGGCGCCCTATCGCGGACGCTGCGCGAGCGGTCGCTGGCGCGTCTACAGGCCTACTACGAGACACGGGCCGGCTACCCGGAGCAATGGCGGGAGGTCACTGGTCACAGCGAGTTCATGCTCCACGTGACACCTGAGGAGCTGCGTGCGGTGGACGAGGAGATCACGGCGATCCTGCGCCGCTTCCGCGACCGGATCGGCCGGCCGGAGCTCCGCCCGCCGGACTCACTGCCGGTCGAGGTGCTGCTGTTCGCCTATCCGGTCCGCTCGCCGGCGCAGTAGCGGTGGGTATGCCCCGGCTGCTCGCGGTGCGCGACGCCCGCGTGTTCCTGGCTGGACAGACGGTCTCGTCGTTCGGCGACATGGCGCTTTGGCTGGCCAGCGCGATATGGGTCAAGGCGCTGACCGGCTCGAGCGCGGCGGCCGGCCTCGTGTTCTTCTTCTTCTGCGCGCCGACCCTCCTGGCGCCGGTCTGCGGGTTGATCGTGGACCGGATGGAGCGGGCGCGGCTGCTAGTCGCGGTCAACGCGCTCACCGGATGTACGGTCCTGCTCCTCCTCCTGGTCCACAGCGCGAGCGAGCTATGGCTCATCTACCTGGTGATGTTCCTCTATGGACTTTCGTCCTGCACACTCGCCGCGACGCAATCGGCGCTGCTCCGCGCGCTCCTACCCGGCGACTTGCTGGCCGATGCCAACGGCCTGCTGCGCACGATCCAGGCCATGCTCAGTCTGGTGGCGCCGCTCACGGGCGCCGGTCTGTACGCACTGGTCGGCCCGCGCACACTGGTCCTCCTCGACGCGGCGAGCTTCGTGTTCCCCATGTTCTGCGCCCTGTCGCTCCGGGTGTCGGAGCCGCGCGCGCGGCCCCGGGCGCAGTCCTTGCGCGCGGAATTAAACGCCGGCATCCGCCACATCGCCAGGAGCCCGGTGTTGCGCCACCTCATCGCCGCGTCCATATGCGCGGTGCTCGGGTTCGGCTTCAGCGAGACGACCGTGTTCGCCGTCGCGGGCAAGGGCCTGCACAAGCCGCCGGCCTTCGTCGGTGTCCTGGTCGGGATTCAGGGTCTCGGCGCGGTGCTCGGCGGACTGAGCGCGGCGCCGCTGATCAGGCGCATCGGCGAGCGTTCGCTGATCGCCCTCGGGCTGATGCTCACCTGCGCGGGCGCGCTGCTCGAGATCCCTTCGTGGCCTCCCATGGTGCTCGCTGGCCTGGTCGTGTTCGGCTTCAGCCTGCCCTGGGTGCTCGTCGGGCTGACCACGCTGGTGCAGCGTTCCACGCCACCCGAGCTCCAAGGACGTGTGTACGCCGCCGCCGACGCGGTGATCACCGTGCCCCAGACCATCTCGATCGCCCTCGGCGCGGCGCTGATCGGCATCATCGGCTACCGCGCGCTGCTCGCTGCGATGGCGGCCAGCAACGCTTTGGCCGGCGCGTACCTGGTCGGCCGGTATCGTAGACGCGTGCCCAGCCGCATCAACCACGTGAGCATCAACGCCGACGATCTGCAGGACTCGGTTGACTTCTACGTCGAGCTGCTGAGGGCCGAGCCGATCCCGACGCCCAATTTCGGGCTCCCGGTCCAATGGCTGGCGCTCGGTCGCACCCAGCTGCATCTCTTCGAGCGCGACATGCAGCCGACCAGCCACCATCACTTCGGTATCACCGTGGACGATCTCGAGCCGGTGTACCGGGCAGCCGAGCGGCGCGGCGCGTTTGACCACCAGTCGTTTCGCAACCACCTGGTCGAGCTGCCCGGCGACGTCGTCCAGCTCTACCTTCGTGATCCCGCCGGCAATCTGATCGAAATCGACCACCATGGCGTGGACCGGTTGCCGGAGGACATGCGCGCGCAGCTGAAGGGCCTGTGGGAGTTCAACCCCCAGGACGAGGAGCAGATGCGCGGCCGGCTGTTTGTGCCCGAGTAAGGTCTCCGGCGGTTCGTACCGGAGCCCGCACGGCGCCGGGCGTACAACGCAGCAGCTGGTGATGGCCCTGGCGAGTCGCGCCGACGGATGAATAGCGCTAGATCGGCCGGGGCGGCTGCCGTTCTGGAATCGCACCTGTATTTCTAACCAAATCGGCCCGGGTGCGGGCCGGCGGCCGCAGATAAGCATCGTCTCGATGCTTATCTCGCCAAAGCGGCTTGGCCGGCGCGGGCTTTGGCGCGTTTTGCAGGGAGCGCGCCTCCGGGACGTTCGCGGCGATCGACAATGACGGTCACTTGGTCGGGAGCGCGCCTCCGGGATGTTCGCGGCGATCGACAATGACGGTCGCTTGGCGGGGAGCGCGCCTCCGGGACGTTCGCGGCGATCGACAATGG
>JAFAZZ010000019.1 GCA_019239375.1 Solirubrobacterales bacterium
CCGATCAGATCCTCTGGCAGGCCCGGGTCTCGCCGAAGCGCCTCACCGGCGATCTCTCGATGAGCGACCTCGATCGGTTGCGCCGCGAGGTGCGGGCGGCCGTCCGCTCGGCCATCCGAAAGGGTGGCGCCCATACCGGCCGGTTCATCGCGGCTCGCGGGCGAGACGGGAGATGCCCGCGCGACGGCCATCGGCTGGACCGCGACCGGATCGGCGGCCGGACCACATACTGGTGTCCGGCCTGCCAGCCGTGACGGGTTCGTCCCTACCCCAGGGGTTCCGCGTCGGTCACTGGACCGATCCGGAGCGTCGTACCGGCTGTACGGTCGTACTCCCCCCGCCGGGGAGCCGGGGCAGCGTCGACGTCCGCGGCGGTGGGACCGGCACCCGAGAGCTTGAGAACCTCTCGCCGCTGGCCAACTCGGAAGGGCCGAACGCGGTCCTGCTCACGGGCGGCAGTGCGTTCGGGCTGGCTGCCGCGGACGGCGTCGTGCGCTGGCTAAAGGAGCGTGGCCTCGGCCGGCCGACGCCCGGGGGTACCGTCCCGCTCGTCCCGACGGCGGTCGTCTTCGACCTGGTCGAGGGCACATCTGCGGCCTGCCCGGGCCCGGCCGAGGGCTACGCGGCGTGCCAGGCGGCTCGGGGCGAGGGCTGGGAGCTCGGTCCGGTCGGCGCGGGCACCGGGACCGCGGTCGGCAAGCTGCTGGGCCGCGACCGGGCCACGCGTGGCGGCGTCGGCTTCGCCGCTACGGCACTGGCCGACGGCACGACCGTTGCCGCGATCGCGGTGGCCAACGCATTTGGCGACGTGGTCGCCGTGGACGGCGAGCTCCTCGGCGCTCCGCACGACGATCGTGGGCAGCTCGTTCGCACGTCGTGCCTGCTACCGGGCATGCCGGAGCTTCCCGAGTTCAGCCGCCTCTCGGCGGCCGACACCGGCAACACCACGCTGGTCTGCGTCTGCACCGATGCCTCCGTCGACAAGCGTACCTGCGCGATCATCGCTCGCATGGCCAGTGCCGGCGTCGCCCGCGCGGTAGATCCCACGTTCACGCCGATCGACGGCGATGTCGTGTTCTGCGTCGCCTCCGGTGCCGAGCCTCCGCCGCCGCCGGGCCTCGCCTCCTCGTGGCGCATCGCCGTGATCGGGACCGCCGCGGCCACGGCGACCGCCGGGGCGATCCGGGACGCCGTGCGCCACCCATCGCCTCGGTGAGCTGAGAAAGAGTTCGGCGCGCGGCGAGATCGTATTTCTCGCGGGCCTTTCAGCATCTTGTCGAGGAGCCCCCTCGGCCTAGACCCCGGCGCTGGAGCCGGTTAGGGTCGAGTTCGACCCCGGGACAATTGAGTGTCGACGATCTCCCACACCAAGCCGCAAGTTCGACCGAGCGGCGTTGACCGCGAGAACCGCGCGATCGCCATGACGGTGTTCTCGCTGCTCAAGCCCGGGCGCCGGTACATCCAGTGGCTCGTGTTCAGACTGTCTCCGCTCCAACCTGACACTGACATCGATGACCTGGAGATGATCCACTTCGCGCGGCTTGCCTTGATCTCCCGGTTCCCCGATCACGGTCAGCCCCGCGACGACCTACGTCAGGTTATCCAGCTGTTCGAGAGCAACTACAACGGATCATTCGCCCAGTACATCGACACCTTCGTCGACGTTATCCCGAAGAAGATGAAGAGCTTCTGGTCTACCTCCTACGGCTTTCCCCGCGGCCTGCCCCTCGGACCGTTCAAGCGCTACATCTCGGCCAACGAGTTCCCGATCGAGCACTACTACGTCCGCCACCCCGATGCGACGGTGAAGATGGTCGCCTCCGCGCTGCGCGTCGTGCGCGTAAACGCACAGCTCCTCCACGACGCTCAGCGGCTCGACGCAGCCGCGTTTGCCGAGCGGTTCAGAACGCTCGTGACGGACATCCAATCCGACCTTTGACCAGGCTGCACTCACTCCTGGGCACGGTGTGGCAGGCTGCCGCGCTGCTCCTCGCCCCGCCACCGCCAAACCGGCGCGGCTGCTCTTACGCGGTGACCGTCGTCACGCCGATCTATCCGGGGCAGGTGGGAGAGCTGAGAGGAGTTCTCCACGCGTTCAAGCCGGGCCCCGGAAGTCCCCTGCACCAGGTCCGCGATGTGCAGTTCGCTCGTTGGGTGGTGATCGAACAGTTGCGCACGGTGTGGCGCGGGGCCCCCAAGAGGCCGTCGCGCTTGGAGTCTGCGTACCTGCTCTTCAGCGCCGACCTGACGGCGCCGGCCAGTCGCGCAGATGGACTGCCCGAGACATTCTTCCGTGACCTGGCCAGCCGAATTCCCAAGCAATGCACCGACGTGTGGGGAAAGTGCCGCGGATTCCCCGGCGTCGCCGACGTCGACGAGTTCGTCGACTACCTCACCCGCAGTCAGATCGATATGGGTCTCTACTACGCCGCCTTCCCCGACGCCACACCGGACGAGATCGACCGAGCCCTCAAGATCCGTCGCGAACTCGCGCGGTTCGTGCTCGAGCACCAACATGCCATGACCGTGGCTCCCGCGTCAGCGCAGGCCCACAGGATTCGCCAGGAACTCCAGGACCACTACTGTGCGCGGGCTCCATCGTGGGGAACCTGAACTTCCACGACATTCAGGGAAATATCCTGCGGGGGTACAACTTCGCGGGTGGCCTTCACTACTTCGTGAAGGTACGTGATGAGCACAGTGGACGCGCATTGTTGCGTGACCTGCTTCCGGAAGTCACGCGCGCGGTCGAGTGGACGGAGCGCCCGGTGATCGCCGTGAACATCGCATTAACCTACTCGGGCCTGGAGGCGCTCGGGGTGCAGCGGACGATTCTCGATTCGCTGCCGTCTGCCTTCCGGGAGCCGATCAGGGCGCGCGCGCCGCGCCAACTCGGTGACGACCTCGGTGACTGGGAGCGGAAGCTCGGGACGAGTGACACGCACGTTCTGGTCCTCCTCGCCTCGAGCGAGAAGCCCCGCGGCCAGCCAGAAGCACCGCTGCCGGCGCGCTTCCCACAGCTGGCCTGCGCGAGCGTCTGGCTCACGCAACGGCTGCGGGCCCACGGTGCGGATTGCGTGTACCGCCAGGACGTTGCGACGCTGCCCGACCAGCGGGAGCACTTCGGCTTTGCCGACGGACTGGGTCAGCCTGCGGTCGAAGGGATGACGAACAACTTGCCCGGTCAGGGGACTCCTGACGCGGATCCCGCTGCATGGCGTGACATCAAAGCGGGCGAGTTCATTCTCGGATACCCGGACGAGGATGGAGAGTACGCAGAGGCGGCTTCCGGGCCGGCCGCGTGGCTCCTGTACGACGGCACCTACATGGTGTACCGCAAGCTTGAGCAGGACGTGCCGCGGTTCCGCGAGCTGCTCTCACGTCAGGCCGAGGCCTACGCGCGGGCTGAGCTGAATGCCTGTCGGCTCACGTCCCCATTGAGTTCACGCGCCAGCTTCGAGCTCATGGCCGCGAAGCTCGTGGGCCGCTGGCGCGACGGAAGGGCACTCGAGCTCGAGCCGGGTCCCGATCGGGACAAGGATGGAGACCTGCGAACGCGGACCTCTGGCCATATCGACAACAACTTTCGCTACGGAGACGATCGCGACGGGCACATCTGCCCGGTGGGCGCACATGTTCGCCGGACCAACCCCCGTGACCTGGGCCCTAGCGGCCACGGCGCACGACGCCATCGCATCATCCGGCGCGGAATGCCCTACGGGCCGCCATATCGGGATTGGGATGGCGAGGGCGAACGCACGAAAAGGCCAGATCACGACGAGCGCGGGCTCATCTTCACCTGCTTCAACGCCGACCTCGAGCGGCAGTTCGAGGTGGTTCAGGGACAGTGGTCCAATGATGGCAATGACTTCGGTCTCGGCGCCGAGCAGGACTTCCTCCTTGGCGGCCGGAGAACGGGAAAGATGACCATCGAGGGGGATCCTCCGTTCTTCGTCGATCGAAATGAACGCATGGTGATCACCCGGGGTTGCCAGTACCTGCTCATGCCCGGCCTAGCAGCGCTCGAGCGGCTGTCTGCCCCGCCCGCGCCGGTGTCGGGGCTCGAGGCGATCCCGCCGCAGGAACCCGCGGCCACGCATGGCATCGTCGACCTGGTCCTGGCGGAAATGCACCGCAACTACGCGCACACCCGACCCATGCGCCGTGGTCAGCATCCGAAGGCGCATGCCGTCCTGGAAGCGGATTTCATCGTGCAAGACGTGCCGAGAGACCTCCGCTTCGGGTTGTTCGCGGCGGAGAGGTCCTACAGGGCATGGATCCGCCTCTCGTCCAGCCACACAGTGCCGCAGTCCGACGCCAAACCCGATGCCCAGGGGATGGCGATCAAGGTATTGAAAGTCGAAGGGGAGAAAATCCTGCCGGACGAGCGCGGCCAGAGCACGCAGGACTTCATCCTGGTCAACCACGCGAACTTCTTCCTACGCGACGCCGTCGCGGTGGCTGACTTCGCGCGCGCGGTCACCCCGACGGTTTCGCAGCGAGATGCCCAACTGCGTGCCTTCGCATGGTTTGCCCGCCGGGGTGATCTGCGCGGCGCCTTGACGCTGCAACGGACCCTCGCCACGAAGCCTCCGAACCCTCTGGCCGCGGACTACTGGAGCCAGACGCCCTACGCGCTCGGAGACGACCTTGCCGTGAAATACTCCGTCCGGGCGAAGGGTCCCGAAATAGGCGCCCTCCGATCGCCGCCTGCCGACTGGGACGCCCTCGAGGAAGCCGTCCAGAGAGCTCTCGCGCCGCTCGACGCGGAGTATTGGCTCGAGTTCCGCATCCAGCGCCAGGCCAACCTCCTCGCCATGCCCGTCGAGGATCCCACGGTTCTCTGGAACGAGGACATCTCGCCATTTCGCACGGCGGCGATGATCCGCATCGCTCATCAGGACTTCACTAGTCAGGAGCGCAGGGAGTTCGGCGAGAACCTGAGCTTCACCCCGTGGCACAGCCTGTGGGCGCATCGGCCCCTGGGTGGGATCAACCGCGTGCGGCGCGAGGTGTACCAGGCGAGCCGCCACCTCAGGCACGAGCGCAACGGCGCGCCCGTGCGTGAGCCGGGCGGCGCGAGCGCATCGTGCCTGCCGCGGATGATGGATTGGATCCGAGGCTGCCTCGAGTCCACAGCGGCTCAGCCGCCAGTCGGGCAAGCTGAAGCCGAGCAGCCGGCCGGCTAAGGACGCTCGCGCGCGTCCTAGCTCGCTACGTGCACACCCTGACGGCGACGCTCGAGCTCGCGGACGACGAGCGGCGCGTCCATCGCGGCTGCCTGCTCGCGCGCTGCGCTGGCGTGCCGGCTGGCCAGCGGCTTGTCGCCGAACGCGTCCGCCAGCAGAGCGAGGTAGCCGTCCACCGGCCCCCAGAAGCTGCAGTAGGAGACAACTACGTTGCGACCCACGTAGGGCAGCAGCTCGGCGTACAGTTGCCCCGCGCCGTCGGCTTCCCCCAGGCCTGCGCAAAGCTCGCTCAGCAACGACATCCGGGTGAGCCAGAACAGCCCCCGCGGCAGTGCGGCCGCCCCCTCGGCCATCTCCTGATCGTATAGCGCCCGTGCCCGCGCCTCGTCTCCCGTCTCCAGGCGCAGGACGCCGAGCGCACTGACCCATCCGAGTCTCCCTCCGCCTGCGGCGACAACGGCTTCGGCGAGGGGCGCCAGCTCGCCAAGGCGGCCCTGGCGCCGGCGCAGCGCGAACATCTGTGATCCCCACGAGCTCGCTGCGTCGCCGGTGTGGGCGAGCTTGGCCAGGCGCAGCGACTCGTCGGCGCATCGCTCGGCCAGCTCGTCGTCCCCGGCAAGCTCAGCCCAGAGGCCGCGCGCCCCGAGCGCCAGCGAGCGCAGTAGCGGCTGACCGAGCTTCTCGGCCAGGCGCTCGAGCTCGGCGTGCTCGCGACGCGCTGCCTCCAGCTCGCCGATGCCCAGCAGATCGAACATCCGCCAGGAATGAGCCTCGGCCGCGAGCTCCTCGTGCCCGCCGGCGATCGACCGAAGCTCCTCGCCCAAAGCAAGCCGTTGCTCGAGGTGGCGCACATCGAGCAGCGTGATGTGATGCGCGATCAGCGTGGCGATGAGCGTCCTCTCGTCGCCCAACCGACGCGCCATGGCCACGGCCTCGCCGGCGAGCGCCTGAGCGCGCTCGCTCTCCGTCGGGAAGGCCAGGTTGACGGCCAAACGCGAGAGCAGGACGGCTCGTCGCGCGCTGTCAGCGCGCGGGCTCGCCGCCAGCGCCTTCTCCAGCAGGTCGCGATAGAGCGACCCCCCTAGGTAGGTGTTCTCGAAATACCGCTCGCCGAAACCGATGGCGGCCCGCGCGAGCTGGTCGGCGGCCGCCCGCCGTTCTGCGCTCTCGGCGGCTTCCATAAACGTCGTGCGCGCCTCATCGTCACCCATGTGCCATTGCACCCGTCCCAGCTCGAGCAGGATGTCGCAGCGCTCTTCTTCGTCGTCGGCCTCGCACAGGTCACGGGCACGACGCAGGTGTTCGGCTGCCTCCTCGTACGCAAACGCCTCGGCGGCCCGTCGACCGGCCGCGATCGCGTATCGGCGCGCAGGCTCTGCGCCGGCCACCGGCTTCGCCTCGAGGAAGTGATGTGCCAGCTCGGCCGGATTCACCCGTGAATGCTCGGCCAACCGCTCGAGAGCGCGCGCCGCTCTGTCGTGCAATCGCACCCGGCGGCCCCCCTGGAGGCTCGTGTAGAACACCTCTCGGACGAGCGCGTGGACGAAGGTGAACACCTCGAACTGGTCCGGCAGCTCGAGAACCAAATCGGCGGCGACGGCTTCGTCGGCGGCCTCGGCGATCGCGTCCGCCGGCGCCGCGTCCAGCTGTCGATCAATGTCTCGTCGCTCCGAGCGCATCACGTCCTCGACGAAGCGGAGGTTGAACGATGGGCCGATTACCGAGGCGACGGACAGCAACTCCTGCGCCAACGTCGAGAGCTGCTCCGCGCGGCGTGTGATCACCTGCGCGACACCTTCCGGCACCCCGAGCTCTTCGAGCGCGTTGTCGTCGACCACTGCACCGTCTGCACGACCCGACTCGATCAGCGCGCGCAAGGTCTCCTCGATGAAGAACGGATTGCCGTCGGTCTGACGATGGAGACGTTGGATGAACGCGCGGGTGGTTTCGATGCCGGCGCGGTCGGCGACGAGCTGCCGAGTACCGTCCTCGTCAAGCCCGACCAGGTTCAGCCGGTCGTACAAACGCTCGCGCCGCAGGTCGGCTAGGAAGCCGGTAAGCGGCTGTTTCGATTTATCCGGGCGAAATGTCCCGAGCACGAGGAGACGGGCGCCCTCGGCCCGCCGCAGCATGTGGCGCATGAGTAGCAGCGTCGGCTGGTCTGCCCATTGGAGGTCGTCGAGGACGACCAAGAGCGGCCTGTCGAGGGATCGGCGCACGAGCAGCAACACGACCGCCTCGAACACCTGATAGCGCATGGTTTCGCGATCGTCGATCTCGCCGCTGGCGCGCGTGTAACGCCTGAGGTTCGGGAACGAGCGACTCAGCGTCTCGAGCTGTTGCTCCACTGACATGCGGAATCCCGGGTCGGCGTGCGACACGAGATGGTCGAGAACCTCGGCCAGCGGTTGGTACGGAAGCAGGCTCTCCAGTTCGGCGCGTCCATACACGGCGGCCCCACATTCCCGGTGCACCTCCTCGGCGAATTGCGACGCCAGCCGCGTCTTCCCGATCCCGGCTTCACCCACCAGCCATACGAGGCCGATCCGGCCCGCCTTGCTTTCATCCCAGCGCAACCTGAGCCGCTCGAGGCAATCCGCGCGGCCGACGAACGCGCCCTCGGCAGCCCGGGGGGGAACGGCCAGCGACTGCGCGTACTCGCTGGTCAGGTACGCGGCGTCGCGCGAGCCTGGGTGAGGGGTAAGCGTGGTGGCAGGGCCGGAGGCGCCGGCGCAAGCAACGTCGCGGTCCGCCGGGTCGCGTTTCGGCGCAGGTGCGGCGAGCGAACGATCCTGCTCGAGGATCGCCTGCTCGAGCGCTCGCAAGGCGGGGCTGGGCTCGATCGCGAGCTGCTCGAAGAGCATATGCCGCGCCCGGTGATAGGCCTCGAGCGCTTCCGCCTGCCTCCCGCACCTGTAGAGCGCCAGCATGAGCTGGCCCCGTGGACGCTCCCGCAGGGGATGCTCGGCGATCAGCGCCTCGAGATCGTGCACCACCTTCTCATGCTGCCCGAGCGCCAGCTCGGCCTCGACCAGCTCTTCCCGGCAGCTCACACGCAGCTCTTCGAGCTGGGCTATCGCGCCCTGCGCGAAGGGCTCGTAGGTGAAGTCGGCCAGCGGAGCGCCCCGCCACAGGGCTAGCGCCTGGTCGAGCTGGGTCCGGGCATCGGCCGGGTGCCCCGCCCCAGTTGCCGCGCGCGCCTCTGAGTAGAGCCGCTGGCAGCGGGCGGCATCGATCTCCGTGGCGTCGATCGCCAATCTGTAGCCGGGCGCCACCGTGTCGAGCCGGCCGCTCGCCGGACCGAGGGCACGACGGAGCCGGGAGACGAATACCTGGATTGTGTGCGCAGGCGACGAGGGTGGATGCTCTCCCCAAAGCTCATCAATGATTCGCTCCGTGGCGACGACCTCGCCAGCGTGCAAAGCGAGGATGGCCAGAACGGCTCGCTGCCGCAGCCCTCCCAGCGCAATCGGCTCGCCACCGTCGAGACGCAGCTCAAACGGCCCGAGAATGCGCAACCAAACTTCCCCCACGCCGAAAACCTTAACAGCGATGAACAGGGGGTGCAAAGGGCCGCGATCGCCCTCAGCTGCGCGAGAAGCCGTTAAACGGATCGTCGGTGGTGACCCCGCCGGGGAGCGCCGCGACTGCGGACTGGAAGTTCGACCACGCATTGCCCGCCGCTTGTCCGGTGAGCTCGGCGTAGAGTGCGGCCAGCGTGCCGGAGTCGCCCAGTCCGACCATCGCCTGCGCGATCTGGCTCAGACGGTGGCCCTGGCTGAGCAGCCACGAAATGAACGCCATGCCGCACCCGATGCTGAGCGCATCCTGATCGGTGTGCTCCGTCTGGTCGACCCAATTGGGCATCCCGGACTGCGCCCACCTCGGGGCGGTCGCGTAGTCCGTGAGGGCGTTCGAGCTCACCACCGCTGCGCACCAGCGAGAGAGCGCCTCGCCGGTGCTGTGGCCGCACAGGTTCCCGTTCATCGCGCACTCGCTGAGCTCGGCCTCGAACAACCCGATCACCCGGTTCGGGCTCCCGAACGAGGCGTCGACCTCGATCGCGTTGCCGGTGGTGAAGTCACATCCGCCGTGGTCGGCGCCGCCGGTGCCGTCCGTGGCGCCGCCGATCGCATACACGATGACGTCGACCGGACCGCCCGTGATCGCGAAGATCGCGTTGTTCTGGGCCACGACCTTGTCGGCGGCGGCCAAGAGGTCTTGGGCGTTCTGCAACGCCTCCGGGCCCAAGGCCTGGTCGACGTATACGGTCACGCCGCTGCTGCTCGTCCCGACCAGGCTCGCCGTGCCGCTGAACGTGGGCCAGGCCGGGATTGCGGCTGCTCTCGGTGGACGCAGCGGGTGCACAGAGGGCATATGTCTCTCCTAGGACGACTCGAAGGCGCGCGAGAGCGCCTGCTCCAACGATGCCTCGCCACCGTTGACGTACAGGATCCGGTGCGTGGCACGCGGATCGTGAAGCACGGCGGCGAGGACCTCGGCGACGTCTTCCCTCGGCACGTCGCCGCGAAACGGCGCGGTGTCGATGCGCAGCCGGCCGGTCCCGGGACCATCGTTCAGCCGCCCCGGCCTGATGATCGTCCACTCGCGGCTGCTCGCCTGCACGGCGGCGTCGGCCTCCGCCTTCGCGCGCAGGTAGACGCTGAACACGTCGTTGCCTTCCGGTGGGTTCTCGGCGCCCACCGAGCTCACAATCACATAACGCGCCGACTCGGCCGCGGTCGCTTCGAGCAGCCTGATCGCGCCGTCGCGGTCCATCGTGAGCTTCCGCGCGGCGCCGCTCCCCGATCCCGCGCCGGCGGCAAACACCGCTCCGTCGGCGCCCTTCACGGCAGCGGCAATCTCTTCGATCGGCGCGTGCTCGAGGTCGCATACGACGGGCTCCGCGCCCGTCCGGCGGACATCTTCGGCGTGGTCGGGATTGCGGATCAGGCCGATGACCGTGTCGCCCCGCGCAAGAAGGCGAGGAGCAACCCGCATCGCGATTTTCCCGTGGGCTCCAGCGATGACCACGCGCACGGCCGCAGCCTATCGCGGCCCGCGATGAACGTCTGGGACGAATCCTTCACCGAAGCTCCACACCTTCTGCAATTCTCAGCGCTCCCAGAACGAGGGGATAGCGTGCGCGCCGCGGGCATCTAGACAGGACGGGGTTTTGGAGAGCACATACGACGTGGTGGTCGTGGGCTCCGGGTTCGGTGGCGGAGTGACCGCGTGCCGGATGGCCGAACAGGGACTGCGAGTCTGCGTACTCGAACGGGGCCGGCGGTTCGGAGCCGGGGACTTCCCGGACCGGCCCGAGCAGGCGCCGCTGGCCTTCTGGCATCCCCAGTTGAACCCCGGCGGGATGCTCGACCTCCGGCTGATGAAGGACCTCGCCGTGGTCACCGCGGCCGGCGTAGGAGGGGGCTCGCTCGTGTACGCCAACGTCCAGCTCAGGGCGCCCGTCGACATCTTCCAGCAACCGGCTTGGCCCGACGCGATCGACGCCACCGAACTGGCCCCGTACTACGACCGTACCGAGGACGCGCTCGAACCGCGCGAGACGCCGGCGGAGCCGGCCCTTCCCAAGATCCGCGCCTTCGACGCCATGGCCGAGCGGGCGGGGCGGGCGGCCACCCGCCTCCCACTGGCCGTTCATTTCGGCGAGAGCCGGCGCCATCCGTTCAGCGACGTCTTCCAGCAGGGCTGCCAGAACCTCGGACGGTGTGACCTGGGCTGTCCGGTGCTGGCCAAGAACACGGTCGACATCACCTACATCGCGCGCGCCGAGGCACACGGCGCCGATGTGTTCCCGTTGCACGACGTGGTGCGCATCGATCCTCCGGGCTCGACCGCCGGGCGCTGGCGCGTCGGCTTTCGTGACCTGCAGTACCGGATCGACGGTGCCGTAGAGGCGCCGATCCTCGTGCTGGCCGCCGGAACGCTCGGAAGCAGTCGCCTGCTCCTGAAGAACCGCGCCCGGCTGCACCGACTCTCTCCCGCGCTGGGAAGCCGCTTCTCCGGCAACGGCGACGCGCTGGCCCTGGCCGTCGATCCGAGGGCCGCCGGGGTTGCCGGCGCCCAGACCGAGTACGGGCCGACGATGACCAGCCGGATCGACTACACCGACGAGCGCGGGTTCATGGTCGCCGACGGCGGCGTGCCCGGGAACTTCGGCGGCCTGCTGGCGACCGTTCGCGAGGTGAGCGCCCTCACGGGCTGGGGCCGCGTCGTGCTGCAGGTCAAGAACGCCGCGACCAAGCTGGGGATCACTGACACGCACGTCACCCAACGCAACGTCAAGCTGCGGCAACCGGAGCCGATCGGCGACTCGCTCGTATTCCTGATGATCGGCCGGGACGCGGCCGACGGGCAGATGCGGCTGACTCCGTTGTTCGGGGCGTTCGACATCCGCTGGAGGAAGTCCGACAGCGCCGGGCTGTTCGCGGGGATGCGCCAGGCGGCCGGCGAGCTGGCCGCCGCCGCACAAGCCAAATCCTTCTTTGCCCTCGATGCCGGGCCGCTCGGCAAGTTCATCACCGTTCACCCGCTCGGGGGTTGCCCGATGTCGGACGATCCCTCCAAAGGGGTGACCGACGATGCCGGCCG
>JAFAZZ010000005.1 GCA_019239375.1 Solirubrobacterales bacterium
GGTCATGGAAGGTCGACCGCAACTCCGATCGCACCGGTGTACGCCTCGAATCGCACCGCTTTCAGTACGCGCGCGACACCGGCGGAGTCGCGGGTGGTCACCCGTCGAACATCCTCGACAACCCGTACCCCGTCGGGGCGGTCAACATCAACGGCGACCTGCCCGTGCTGCTCGGTCCCGATGGCCCGACCGCCGGCGGGTTCATCGTCGCGGCCACGGTCGTGCACGCTGCGCTGTGGAAAGTCGGCCAGCTGCGGCCGGTTGGCGACCACGTCCGCTTCCGCGAGGTGACGATCGAGGAGGCGGCCGCTGCGGAACAAGAGCTCGAAAGGCGCCTGAGCGAAAACAGCCTGGAGCCGGCGTGAAACGGAGGATGCGATGAGCGACAAGACGATCAAGGCGCCGCTGCCGGGGACGTTCTACCGTCAAGCCGACCCCAATGCGGACCCGTTCGTGACCGAGGGCGACGAGGTGGAGCCGGGGGACGTGGTCGGCCTCGTAGAGATCATGAAGAGCTTTCACGAGGTCAAGAGTGAGGACAGCGGCGTGGTCGAGCGGTTCCTGGTCGAGAACGAGGACACGGTCGAGGCGGGGCAGGACCTCGCTGTTCTCGGCGGGTAGGGAAACAAACGGTGCGGAGAGTCCTGATCGCAAACCGCGGCGAGGTTGCGCTGCGGGTGATTCGGGCGTGCCGAGAACTTGAAGTCGAGAGCGTGGCGGTCTATTCGCAGGCCGACGAGAGTGCGCTTCACGTTCGCAAGGCCGATCACTCGATCAACATCGGGAAGGCGGCGGCTCGGTTCAGCTACCTCAATCCCGACGTGCTGATTGATGCAGCGCGCAGGAGCGGCGCGGACGCCGTCCACCCAGGCTATGGCTTTCTGTCGGAGAACGCCGAGTTTGCCCGGCGGTGCAGCGACGCTGAGCTGATCTGGATCGGGCCGCCGGCGGAGGCGATCGCGCAGATGGGAGACAAGGCGGCCGCGCGAAAGCTCGCCGCCCAGGCCGACGTACCGATCGTGCCGGGGACGGAGGGGACTGTGGCTCCGGAACAGGTCCTCGCAACAGCCGAAGAGATCGGCTACCCGGTGATGTTGAAGGCGGCGGCGGGTGGCGGCGGTAAGGGAATCCGGGTAGCTCGTGACGGGGATGAGCTACGGGACTGCGTGACCGTCGCGGCGCGCGAGGCGCGGGCGGCGTTCGGCGACCCGGCGCTGTACCTGGAGAAGCTGCTGGTGACCCCACGTCACGTGGAGATCCAGGTGCTTGCCGATACGCATGGCAACGTGATTCATCTCTACGAGCGGGAATGCTCGCTGCAGCGCCGACGGCAGAAGCTGCTCGAGGAGTCGCCCTCGCCGGCGCTGGATCCCGCCACGCGCGAGAGCATGGCAGCGGCCGCCGTCCGGCTCGCCGGGGCGGCCGGGTACACGAACGCGGGCACCGTGGAGTTCCTTCTCGACGAAACCGGCGCGTTCCACTTCATCGAGATGAACACCCGGATCCAGGTCGAGCACCCAGTCACCGAGATGGTCACCGGCGTCGACCTGGTCAAGGAGCAGCTACGGATCGCGGCCGGCGAACGGCTGGCGTTCGGGCAGGAGGGGATCTCATTGCACGGCGCCGCGATCGAGTTCCGTATCACGGCGGAGGATCCCGACGCCGACTTCCGTCCTTCGCCCGGGCAGATCACGGGCCTCGAGCTCCCTGGCGGACCAGGCGTGCGCCTCGACACTGCGCTTTACGCCGGCTACACCGTGCCGCCCTTCTACGACTCGCTGATCGCGAAGCTGATTGTCTGGGGCCGGGACCGTCAGGAGGCCATTGCGCGCGGACGGCGCGCTCTCGAGGAGTTCGCGATCGACGGCATCGACACGACGATTCCCTTCCATCTCCACATCCTCGAGCACTCCGGGTTCAGGCGTGGCGAGTACCACACCGACTATCTGGCCGATCTTGCGCTGGGGTGAGCATGACCGGGCCCTGGGACCACGACAGTCACATCCCGCTCGGTGAGATCACCTGGGCCGACGACGTCCCGGGCATCCGGGCTCGTGAGCAGCACGTCGACGGGCGCCGCTGGGCGGTGGTCGAATACGCGCAGGGAGCCCGGCGGGAGCGGTGGTGCCGCGAGGGCCACCTCGGATTTGTCCTAGAGGGTGCTATCAGCTACGAGTTCGAAGACGGCGGCGACGCCCTAACCGCGACCGAGGGCGACGCCTTCTCCCTGTCGACCGGCCGAGCTCACCGCGGGCGAAACCTTGCGGACGCGCCCACGCGACTGTTCCTGATCGACGACCCGGAGCGTGCCTAACCGCAAGCACCCCTGCACGGCAGCGCGACTCAAACGGCGTCGAGGTCTGCGACCC
>JAFAZZ010000136.1 GCA_019239375.1 Solirubrobacterales bacterium
CCCCGCCACACCGACCGCCCGCCACCAGCCACACCGATCGCCGCCACCCAGCCGCCCACACGCCACCCAGCCGCCCACACGCCACCCAGCCACCCACACGCCACCCAGCCACCCACACGCCACCCCCGCAACACGCCGCCGAAAGCCCCCCACGCCCTCCCACGTTTAACCTTGACAGACTCATGTCAAGGTTTGCTAGCATCGCGCCGATGCGCGACTTCCTGGCCGCCACCCGCGAGCGCGTGATCGTCTACGACGGGGGCATGGGCGCCACCCTCGAGCAGTTCGATCTCAGCCTGGAGAACGACTACCGCCTGCCCGGCCGCTGTCACGAGGTGCTGGTGCTCAACCGTCCCGATGTCATCGAGGGCGTCCACGCCGCGATGCTCGATGCGGGCGCCGAGGTCCTCGAGACCGACACCTTCCAGGCTTCGCGGCTGAAGCTGTCCGAGTGGGGCCTCGACGCCCACACGCTCGAGATCAACATCAAGGCGGCCGAGATCGCTCGCAGGGCGGCGGGCGAGCACCGCTTCGTGGCCGGCTCGATCGGACCGACGGGCTTCCTCCCCGCCAGCGATGATCCCACCCTCGGTCAGATCACCTTCGCCGAGCTCGCCACCGTGTTCGAGGAGCAGGCGCGCGGCCTCATCACCGGTGGCGCTGACCTGATCATCATCGAGACGGCGCAGGACATCCTCGAGGTCAAAGCCGCCGTGCTGGGCACACGCGAGGCGTTCAAGGCCACCGGTCGCACCCTGCCCGTCCAGTGCAGCGTGTCGCTCTTGCCCCAGGGGGGAAAGATGCTGCTCGGCACCGACATCAGTGCGGTGCTCGCCACGCTCGAGGCGCTCGACATCGACGTGATCGGGCTGAACTGCTCGACCGGCCCCGAGGACATGCGCGATGCGATCCGTTTCCTCGGCGAGAACTCGCCCGTGCCGGTCCACTGCATACCCAACGCCGGTCTCCCGCTCCAGGGCCCGAACGGCGAAACGATCTTCCCCGAGCAGCCTGAGCCGCTCGCCGCCGTCCTGAACGAGTTCATCGAGCGCTACGGCATCTCGATCGTCGGCGGCTGCTGCGGCACCACGCCGGCGCACATCGAGGCGATCGCCGAACGTGCCCGAACGCACAACCCAGCTCCCCGCCCGGCGCGTCGCCCGCCGCATGTGTCGAGCATGATCGCCGCCACCTCGCTCGTCCAGGACCCGACCCCCACGCTGGTCGGCGAGCGCGTCAACTCCCAAGGCTCGCGCAAGGCCAAGGAGATGTTGCTGGCCGACGACTACGACGGTCTCTTGACCGTGGCCGAGGACCAGGTCCAGGGCGGCGCGCACATCCTCGACGTGTGCGTGGCGCTGACCGAGCGGCACGACGAGGCTGAGCAGATGCGCCAGGTGGTCAAGCGGATCTCGCTCACCCAGCCGGCGCCGATCCAGGTCGACTCGACCGAGCCCGAGGTGATCGAGACCGCGCTCCAGCAGATCCCGGGCCGGGCAATCGTCAACTCGATCAACCTCGAGGCCGGCCGCGCCAAGCTCGACCGAATCGCCCCGCTGGCCAAGGCCCACGGCGCCGCGCTGATCGCACTGACCATCGACGAGGTTGGGATGGCCAAGACCGCGGAGCGCAAGCTCGAGGTCGCGCGGCGCATCAAGCACCTGACCTGCGACGAGCACGGCCTCGATCCCGAACTCCTCATCTTCGACTGCCTCACGTTCACCCTGACCACCGGCGACGAGGAGTGGCGACCGAGCGCGGTGGCGACGATCGAGGGGATCCGCAAGATCAAGCAGGAGATCCCAGGCGTGAAGACCTCGCTCGGCGTGAGCAACGTCTCCTTCGGGGTCAGCATGACCGCGCGCAGCGCGCTCAACAGCGTGTTCCTGCACCACTGCGTCGAGGCTGGCCTCGACCTGGCCATGGTCAACCCGAACCACATCACCCCGTACGCCGAGATCCCCGAGAACGAGCGCGAGCTGGCCGACGATCTCGTCTTCAACCGTCGCGAGGACGCACTCGAGCGGTTCATCGCCCACTTCGAGTCAAAAGGCCCCGAGGAAGAAGAGGCGCAGGAGGACCCGACGGCAAACATGGAGCCCGAGGAGGCCTTGCACTTCCACATCCTGCGTCGCAAGAAGGAAGGCGTCGAGGATTGGATCGACCGGAGCGTCGAGAAGATCGGCGCGGTGCCGACACTGAACGACGTCCTGCTCCCCGCCATGAAGGAGGTGGGCGACAAGTTCGGCGCCGGCGAACTGATCTTGCCCTTCGTGCTCCAATCGGCCGAGGTGATGAAGCGCGCGGTGAAGCAGCTCGAGCGCTACCTCGACAAGATCGAGGGCTACACCAAGGGCACCGTCGTACTCGCGACCGTGTTCGGCGACGTCCATGACATCGGCAAGTCGCTGGTCAACACGATTCTGACCAACAACGGCTACACCGTGGTCGACCTGGGCAAGCAGGTCCCGATCCAGACCATCATCGATGCCGCGGTGGAGCACAGGGCCACCGCGATCGGCCTGAGCGCGCTGCTCGTTTCGACCTCGAAGCAGATGCCGGCCTGCGTGCAGGAGCTGCACGCCCAGGGGCTCGAGTTCCCGCTCCTGATCGGCGGCGCCGCCATCAACCGCAACTTCGGCCTGCGCATCCTCTATCCGAATGGCGCCGAGTCCGACGAGGTCTTCGAGCCGGGCGTCTTCTACTGCCGAGACGCGTTCGAAGGGCTGGCCAAGATGGACGCGCTGGTCGATGACGACGCGCGCGCGGCGCTGATGGCCAAGACGCGCGACGCGGCCCGCGCGCTCAGGGAGCGGCCCGAGCGGCCCGACGATGGCGCGCCTGCGGTCACCGACGCCTCCGTACGTAGCGCGGTCGACACCGACAACCCGATTCCGGAGCCGCCGTACTACGGGGTCCGCGAGATCGAGATCGATATGGACGAGGTCTACCGCCACCTCGACACGCACGTGCTGTTCAAGCTCCATTGGGGCGGCCGCGGGGTCAAGGGCGACGAGTGGCGGCGCCTGGTCTCCCAAGACTTCAAGCCGCGCCTGGAGCGCATGTGGCACGAGCAGACGTACCTGCATCCGCGGGCGCTGCTCGGCTACTTCCCGTGCAACGCGGACGGCAACGAGCTCATCATCTGGGACCCGGCGGACCCGGAAGGCCCTGGACGAACCGAGCTCACCCGCCTTCTCTTCCCAAGACAACCGCGCCACGACCGCATCTGCCTGGCTGACTTCTACCGTCCGCTCGAGTCCGGGGTGCCGGACGTGGTGGCCATCCAGGCCGTCACCGCAGGCGACGAAGTCACCGAGCTCATGGCCCAGCTCGAAGCCGAGGGCGAGTTCGCCGAGCAGCTGTTCGTCCATGGCCTCGGCGTTCAGACCGCCGAGGGTATGGCGGAGTGGCTTCACGCGCGCGTTCGGGCCGATCTCGGATTGGGACCGGCCCAGGGCCGCCGCTACTCGTGGGGCTATCCCGCCTGTCCCGAGCAGTCAGAGCACGAGAAGGTGTTCGACCTGCTGGATGCGCCCTCCATCGGTCTACGGCTGTCCGGCGGCTATGCCGTCGAGCCCGAGCAGTCCACGCTAGCCATCGTGACTCACCATCCCCAGGCCGTCTATTTCGGCATGAAGTCGGGGTTCCTGCCCAAGACCGCCCGCCAGGCGGCCGACGAGCTGATCGCCGGCACCGACAAGGACCCGACCCGCCTGGAGGAGCTCACCGACGCCGACCCCGAGCTGGTGGGCGACGGCGCCGCCGAGGGCGAGCCGGCGATGGCCGAGGCCTAGCGCCGCTCCCGCCGGCTCCAGCTTCGCCTCCCGAACGCGCCCTCACCCACGATGTAGGTCACCCGCGGCACCGTGACGCCGGCGAGGTGCTCGCATCGCTTACGACCGGGCGCGTATCGCGCCGGCATCCGCGGCGCGCGAGCTCGGACGCGCCGGCAGCTTGACCGGCGTGGTGTGCATGGCCCGTAGCCTGATCTCGCGCCAGGACATGCCCTCCTTGAGCAGCGCCGGCATGCCGATCACGATCGCGGTGGTCACCTCGACCGCCTGCAGGATCACGCCGTAGGCCACCCCGTCTCCATAGCTGATATGCCAGCCGGTGTGCAGCACGGCCACGCACGCCGCCTGGAACACGCCCAGGTTCGCCGGCGTGGCGGGCAGAACCGCGGTGATGTTGACCGCGAACAGGACGCCGGCCGCAGCGGCGATGCCGGCGTGCCTGTCGAGCCCGAGCGCGACCAGGAGCACCCAGCAGGACAAACACTGAAGCGCCCAGGCGGACAGCTGCGCGCCCGCCGCGGCGGCACCGAGGCGCGGCCGGCGGAACACGATCAGCCCGGCCCGCACGCGGGCCATGCCCCGGCGCGCCTGCGCCGCCAGGGAGTGCACCCGCGAGGACCCCGCGGGCGCGCCGCGGAGCAGCACCGGCGCCAGCAGGACCGCCGTGAGCAGCGCCACCGGGGCGATCGCGGCCGCCAGTAGCGCGTTCTGGTGGCCATTGAAGAAGTCGACCGAGGAGAACATGATCGCGCCGAGCGTGACCAGTGCAACGATGTTGAGCAGCGTCTGCGAGACGACCGTCCCGAGCACGATCGGCAGGTTCTCGCGCGGGCGGCCGCTCCGCCGGGCCACGACCAGGGCGCGTGAGGGCTCGCCGAGGCGCGCCGGCAACGTCGAGGACATGAGCACCCCGATGAACGTCCCCTGCGCGGCGTCAGCCAACCGGATACGGTCGCGCGGCAGCGCCGCCCGCAAGATCGCGTGCCAGGAGACGGCGCGCAGCACCATCGAGGAGCACATGATCGCGAGGCCGAGCAGGACCAACGTCGGGCTCGCCGTGATGAGCGCGGCGGCAATGTTGGTCAGTCCGATCTTCTGGAGCGCAAGGAACGCCAGGACCGCTCCGGCTACCGACACGCCGGCCAGGCCGAGACGGCGCGCCGTCGCCAGCGCCTTCGACTGGCGCTGGGGCCCCGTCAGCTTGGGCTCGAGGCTCGCCAGCCGCTGCGCCGGGACGCGCGGCTTCAAGTCCGCCGCCCGCGCGCCCACCCGCACCGCCAACCGTTCCACCGCCCTCGATGGCTCCGGTGTCTCGATCGCGTCCTCGTAGGCCTCCATCACCTGGGCGGCGACGTGCGGCCACGCGAAGCGCTCGGCGCCCAAGGCCGCGGCTCGAGCCATGGTCACCCGGCGCTCGGGTTCCTCCCACAGATCCCGTAGCGTCTCGGCCAGGGTCTGGGCATCGCCGCGCGGCACCAGCACGCCATCGATTCCGTCGCGCACCACGTCGCGGTAGCCGGCGATGTCGGAGGCCACCACCGGGGTCCCGGCCGCGAACGCTTCCGTCAGGACCATGCCGAAGCTCTCGCCCCCCAGCGAGGGCGCGCAGAGTACGTCGCCCCGCTCGAGTTCGGACCGCTTGGTTTCGTCGTCGACCTTGCCGAGGACGCGAACGTCGCGCATGTCGAGCATGAGCGGCGAGAGTTCGTGCTCGGACGGCCCGATCACAGTCAACTCGGTGGGAATGTGCTCGCGCAACGCCTCGAAGGCGCGCAGCAGGAGCGGCAGACCCTTACGCTCGACCACCTGACCCACGAACACGACCCGCAGTCGATCGCCCTGTGGCCGCAGCGCGGCCACTGCGGCCCGCTGCGGATCGAAATGCACCCCGTTGGGGATCACCCG
>JAFAZZ010000239.1 GCA_019239375.1 Solirubrobacterales bacterium
TCGCTTTGCATTGCTCTCACCTCTCTGGTGATGTGCGCTGGGGGCTCAGGCGTGGGGCGCTGATCGCTGCTCAACGCTTCGGCTGCTTGAGGCTGTCGCTCAGCTGGACTCCAGCGCCACCGACTTACATCCGAGCGGCTGTACTGCGTCCTCATCGTAGTCCTCCGGATTTGCGTGCACCTGATGCCCAGAGTCGCCGCCGCGGTGGCGAGTAGTCATCACCGTGAGCGGGCATCGCACGTTCCGGATGAGCGGTTTGCCAGTCCGGCGGCTCGGCTCGCAGGAGCTGTTAGCCCTGATGCGGCGCGGAAGCGCGCACGAATTCATGATCCGTCTGGATTGCGGAGCTTGGCGGTGAGCCAGAGGCTGGCCGCTAGCAGGAGAGCGGATACTGCGGTCCCCGCAACCAGCTGGCCATCGAGGCCATCGATGAAGGTCCGAAGCAAGCTGGCTGTGAGCAGCGCCGCCAGCGACTTTGACAGGATGCGGACGCGTTTGATCTCCTTTGCGCGTAAGGGATCCGTCTCAGCGTCCGCGCGGTCGCCGGGGCCCCTAGTGCTGCGGAAGGTTTGGCTGGGTGTCGTGCGTGCCATCTCGTCGCCTCGACTCGGATCTGCTCTGATTGAAGCTTCGCGCCCCAGAGGGTGAGCGCGCATCGCACACAGCGGATGATTCACCCGACTCCGCGGAACCGCGTTCCGGGAGCGCCACGGAAGCTGACTGCGGCTCGAGCCCGCAAGCGCAGGCGCTTCGTCGAGTGTCACCGTCGTCATGGCTCTCACGCAGTTTGCGTCGTCGGTCGCACCGGAGCGGGGCCGTCGGTTGCGACGTGTTCGTCGAACGTGAACGCGGCTTCGAGGGCGCGCCGGACGGGGCAGGTATCGGCGACGCGCGTCAGTCGCTCGATCTGGTCAGAGCTCTCGGCGGGAAGCACCCGGCGCGCCCAGCGGGGTAGGTGTCAGGCCCACTTGCCGGCGAGCCGCAGCATCAGGCGCCTGACCTGATCGGTGTGAGGTCGGCCCGGGCGTACGGCTGGACGGGGGTTGAGGTGCTGGGTCAGGTCCCGGAGGGAGCGCGTCGTGCTTTCGGCGTCGTCGGCGGGCGATCAGCGTGCCCGGGACGACCAGTACGCCGACGAGACCGGCCACTCCGAAGAGTGTCGCGGTCGCGGCGGCGCTGTGGCCGGCGTAATAGGCGAGGAGGCCAACCGCGGTGGCCCAGCTGATGCCGCCGGCTGCGTTCCAGAAAAAGAACGAGCGCCAGGGCATGCCGCTTGCGCCGGCCAGCCACGCGGCCCAGGTGCGCAAACCGAGGATCCAGCGCCCGAGGAATACAGCCGTGGATCCATGCCGGGCGAAGAAGGGTTCGCCTGTCTCCAGGACGCGAGCCCGTTGCCGCGCGAAGGGGCCGGGGCGTTGCAGCAGCCAACGACCGCCCTTGGCACCGATTACGTAGCCGAGGTTGTCGCCCACAATCGCGGCCGCCGCTGCCAGACCGATGACCAACGGGATCTGCAGGTGGTGCCGACCCGCCAGTACGGCGGCGGCGATGAGCGCCGTCTCACCCGGCAACGGGATCCCGGCTGACTCTGCAAGAACGAGGAGAAACAGCGTCGGATAGCCGATGTTGTGGGCAACGCTCAGGATCGAGGCGGTCATGGCGCTCTGCGTTGAAGTTGGCTTCGCGGCGAAGAGGGAGCCGGGGAAGCCCCCGGGTCAGACCGCCCGGACTCGTTCACCCAGCGGCCGAGGAGGGAGAGGAGGCGGATCGAGGTCGCAACCGTGTACAGCCCGAGGATGAGCAGCAGGATCACGCCGAGATCGGCGGTTGGAGCCGCTCCGTCTGAGGGAGTGCTTGCCGCCCCCGCCGTGCGTTGTGGCTCGGTGCCGATGGTCTTCGATCTGAAGGCATTGGCCTGGGCGGCGGGTCCCGGGGGCCACGGCGCTGCCGGGGCCGGCCCGGCCAGCGTCCAGGCGCCGCTCGTGGCTACGAGCAGCGCCGCGAGGACCCACGCCACCCTCGGTCGACCACCGTCTAGCACGGCACCGGGGCCAGAGCTCTGTCTCATCGCAGGCGCGGCACGACGTCCTCAGCGAGGCGCCGTACGAACGGCACGGGGTCGCCGTCAGGCACCCCGACCAGGATCGTCTCAAAGCCGAGCGCGCCTACACGCATGAGGCGTTCGCGCCACTGGTTTGGCGTGCCCTCGAGCGCCATCAGGTTGACTACCCGCTCGATCTCATTCGGGTCTCGCCCCGCCCGCAGTGCCGCCTCGTCTATCCGGGCGTTCATCTCTGCGACGTCCCCGTCGGCGAGAAAGCGGCCACCGAGACTCGGGATCCAGCCATCCCCGAGGCGCCCTCAAAGGTCTCGAAGCGACCCTTGACGATGTTGATGCCGAGGTGTTCGACGGCGAAGCCGATGCGCGAATGCACCGGATCGATCGACCACGTCGCGGTCGAGCTCGGGAAAGAGTGGTGCTGCTCATGTCGTTCAGACTCCTCGTTGCGGTTTGTCGAAGTCCGAACAGCCTGCCCGGCCGCAGGGTGAACGGGCGTCGCCCGATCTGGGTGAATCTGCCTCTCCTGCGCTGCGTCAAAGTCCGCGCAGACGGCCCCCGAAGGCCCGCCGGATGCCGATCCCAAAGTCGGATCGGCACCCGGCGCACCAGCGGTTTGCGGTCAGGCGACAGGAACCAGATCCTGACCCGTTGCGATCGCCTCGGCGACCTTGCCCTGTTCGGTCCCGAGGTCATTGAAGAGTTCGAACAGGGTGCCGTAGGTAGTGCTGACCTCGACCCCCAGTTCGCGCAGGCGGTCATATGTGACGCGGTCGGCGAGCTCGGTGGTCGTTCCGTTGGCATCGGCGACGACGCGGACGTGGTAGCCGGCCTCGACGGCGGAGACGGCGGTGTGCCACAGGCAGACGTCGGTGAGGATGCCGGCCATGATCAGGTTCTGGCGCTCGGTCGCCTTGACCGCGTCAACGAAACGCGGGTCAAGGAAGGCGTTCAGCTGGCCCTCCCGCGCGATCCGGTTTTCGTAGGCGGTGGGCGCGCCCTCCTGGATCTCGGTGATGCTGGTGCCCAGGAACCCGAGGTTCTCGCGAGTGCTGGTGACCACCAGCGGGAGCTCGGTGCGGTCCCCCAGCCGGGCCAGGATCCCGACGTTGGCCGCGACCGTCTCGCGCGGGATGCTGCCGACCATGTCCAGCACGCCGGGCTGGTGGTCGATCAGAAGGATCACCGAATTCTGCGGGGTGAGGGCGATGTGTGGCACAGACATGCTCGTCTCCTTACGACGGATGGGTTGCAGGCGCCCCCGTTACGCTCCCGCCAGCGAGGGTGAGTCGTCATCACACGAAAGACGTGAGCGTGGAGCACGCGCCGGTCTGAGCCGACCCTGGGGGAGTTGGTCGAGGGTCACCGTCGTCATGGCTCTCACGCAGCTTGCGTCGTCGGTCGCACCGGAGCGGGGCCGCCGGTGGCGACGTGTTCGTCGAACGTGAATCCGGCTTCGAGGGCGCGCCGGACTGGGCAGGTATCGGCGACGCGCGTCAGGCGCTCGATCTGGTTGGAGCTCTCAGTCCTGCGGGGAGGTGGACGGTGAGCCCAAATCGCCTTGGCGTCGAGTCGGCGTGGTAGTTGACGTCGACTACGACGTCGCCGACGTTCCAGTCCCGCCTTCGGGCGTAGAGCGTGATCATCGTTGAGACACAGGACGCGAGCGTGGCGGCGAGTAGCTCGTGGGGTGTGCGTCCGCTGTCGGTTCCGCCGAGCCTGGCGGGTTCGTCAGTGACGATGGTGTGGCGTCCGTCGACGTCGGTCTCGTGGCGGAGCGTGCCATCGATCGACCGGGCGGTTGCGGTGCTGATCCTGATGTCCGTCCTTGGTTTGAGGCGTGTCCGAAGGACACGGCGGGCAGGACGCGACGCGCCCAGTGGGGTAGGTACCAGGCCCGTTTGCCGGCGAGCCGCAGCATCACGGGGAGCAGGAGCAGCCGGATCAGTGCGGCGTCGAGGAGGACGGCGGTGCCGAGGATGATGCCCATCTCTTTGGGCGGCAGCGGGCCGGAGAGGGCGAAGGTGAGGAACACCGCGACCATCACGGCGCCGGCGGCGAAGATCACCCGCCCGGAATGGGCGAGCCCGCCGATCATCGCCTCCCGCGGGTCGTGGCTGCGGTCCCAGTGCTCCTTTGCGCTCGAGAGCAGGAACACGGTGTAGTCCATCGAGATCGCGAAGATCATCGCGAAGAAGAACACCGGGCCCCAGGCGTCGAGGAAGCCCTGGGGTCCGAATCCGAGGAGGGAGTGCAGGTCACCGTCCTGGAAAATCCACTTCGCGACGCCGAACGCGGCGCCGATGGCCAACAGGTTGGTGAGCACGCCGATGGCGGCGATCAGCGGCGCCTGCAGCACGATGAGCAAGAGCAGGAACCCAAGTCCGAGCACGACGCCGATCACGAGCGGGGTCTTGGCGGCGAGCGAGATCTGGAGGTCGTGGTTCTCGGCGACCGCGCCGCCGACCAGCGACCCCGCCGGGAGCGTTCTCCGCAGGCGGTCGATCGTCCGCCCGACGGCTGGGTTCGACGGATCTTGCCTGGGGATCGCGGTAACGAGCGTGAAGCCAGCGCTGGTCCGGCTCGGCATCAGCGCGGCGATCCCGGGGTCTGCGCGGGCGATGCTCGTGGCCCGAAGGCGGCTGGTGGGTGGGGTGAGGATCTGCAGTGGGCCGGTCGCACCGGGTCCGAACGCCGCCTGCACCTGGTCATAGCCGACCCGGGAGGAGTCAGACGCGGGCACGACCTTGATCGACGGCATCGCCGTCTTCAGTTGCGTGACCGGGATCGCCAGCACGATCAGCGCGCCGAGCGCGGGCGCTCCGTAAGCAATCGGATGTCTCCATAGCCGCTCGCCCCAGGCGGCGAATCGCTGTGAGCGGTGCTCGCCGGAATGGGCCCAGGGCAGCGAGACTTTGTCGACGCGTGGGCCGAGCTTCGCCAGCACAGCGGGGAGCAGCGTCAGGGTCGCCGCGAGCACGAAGACGACGGCGAGCATGATCCCGAGGCTCATCGACCGAAACGCCGGGCTAGGCACGAGCATCACCGCCGTCAGCGAGATCAGCACAGTGACACCGGAGAACAAAACCGCCTTACCCGCAGTGTCCATCGTCACCGCAACAGCTTCCTGCGCGGGGAGCTCTGAGCCGAAGAATGCGCCGCGGAAGCGGTGCACGACGAACAGCGCGTAGTCGATCCCGAGCGCGAGAGCGAACATCAACGCGAAGTTCATCGCCCAGATCGAGATCGGCAGGATCTGCGTCCCGAGGTACAGGAGGCCGGCGGCCGACAACAGCCCGACCATCGTCAGCATCAGCGGCAGACCAGCGGCGACGAGCGATCCGAACGCGACGAGCAAGATCAGCAGCGTCACCGGCCAGGAGAGCACCTCGGAGCGCAGCATCGCCGAGCGGTTCGCGGCGTTGAAGTCAGACCACAGCGCCGACGCGCCGGTCACGTGCACCTCGACGCCCCTGGTTGAGAGGGCGGCCAGCTTGCCCTTCAGCCGGTCGGCGGCCTGCACCATCGCGTTGGGGCCACGGGCGGCGCCGGCTTGCACGATCGCGGTGTGCCCGCCACGGCTGATCGATATCCCCGAGGACGGCGATATCACGGTGCTGATGGCCCCGTCGGCGCGCAGCGTTCGCTCGACCGCACCGATCGTGGCCGTGAACGCCGGGGTGGTGACGGTCTGCGTCGGCGAGTGGACGACAGTCATCAGGCCGTAGCTCGAGAGCCCGTCGAAGTCCTTTTCGATCAGCGCTCGAGCCCGCACAGACTGAGAGCCGGTCGCCTCCCAGCCGGCGCCCGACAACGCGTTCTCGACCCGCGGAGCAAAAAATCCGAGCACAGCGGCGACGAGCAGCCACGCGAAGATCACGACCCGGAAATGGGTCGCCGTGTAGCGCCCGAGACGGCCCATCGGCCCGAGCGCCGGGGCCTGGCGGTCGGTAACCGACGGCTGCCGCTTTTCATGGGGCGGCCGTGCCTGGGTCCGGATGCTGGTTGTCGTGCTCATCGAGATCCCTGCTGATCGGTGCCTAGAGCGCCAGCACGCCGCGCTTGCGACTGCCGATGAACACCTGCTCGAACGCGAGCTTCGCCCAATGCGCCTGTGGTCCGGCCATGATCCGGGCGTGCTTGCCTTCTCCGTTGGCCGCGAGCATGTGGCTGCCTTTGAAGATCATCCCGTTGTTGCCGGCATCAAGGATGCACATCGCGTCGAGCTCGCCGATCGGGAGCAGATGCCGGTCGCTGCCGTCGATGTCAGCGGCGATGTTGTGGACGGCGACCTTGGCCATCGTCTCGGTCATCTGCCCGGTCTTCGGGACCCCGGCCGGGACGGGTGTCGGCTCCGGTGGCGCGATCGCGATCGCGACGCCAGCTGCGAACACGTCCGGGAAATGTGTGTGACGGAACTGCTCGTCGACCGGGATGAAGCCGATCGGGTTGCCGAGTCCCTCGGTGTCGCGGATCGCATCGACGCCGGTGAACGGCGGCACGATCATGGAGTACGCGAACGGCAGCACGCGGCCGCTCTGGAGCTCGATCTCGTCCTGGCGCGCTTCCGTGATCACGCTGTTGGTGATCCCCTCGATCCCGAGCCGGTCGAAGGATCGGCTGATCATCTGCCCCGATTCGCCGACACCCCCAAGGCCGAAGTGGCCCAGGAACGGCTCGGCGGTGATGAACGTCACCGGGGCGACGTCCTGCAGGCCGGCCTTGCGGATCCGGTGCTGGACGTTGAACAGGAACTCGTATGAGGCGCCGAAACAAGAGCCGCCCTGCGCGGTGCCGATCACCACCGGACCGGGGTTCTCAAGGAAGCGGTCCCATCCGTCGCGGGCGAGCAGTGCGTGCTCGAGGTTGCAGACCGAGTGCGTGTATCCGTTCTGCGGGCCGAGCCCCGGGACCTTCTCGAACGCGAGCCGGGGCCCAGTGCCGATGAACAGGCGGTCGTAGGCGAGCCTCTCGCCCCCGGTCGTTGTCACCGTATGCGCCGTGGGGTCAATCCGCTCGGCCGCCTCGTTGACGAACCGGATCCCCCTGCGTGCGTATACCGGCGCCAGCGGGAACGTGACGTCTTGCGCCCCGCGGCGACGGAACGGCACCCAGATCAACGAGGGAATGAAGGTGAAATCCGGGCGAGGATCCAGCACCACGATCTCGTGGCGATCCCCCGTCCGCTTCTTCAACTCCAATGCCGCGGTCAACCCTGCGAAACTCGATCCGACAACTACCACACGTTTGCGATCAGAACTCGGCATGACGTCCTCCCTGCCCCCAACGCCAATATCGGGCGTTGGATTGAGGTGCGGCTGGGACGGGTGCGAATACGAGGTTCGCTGAAGCCTCCGCTGCACAACTGTATGCTTGTAGAAGCAGTGTAGTACAGCTTCCCCGAATGTCAACTGCACAAGTGTGACCTTGTGTTAAACTGGGCCTCGTGCCGCGCGCCACATCCCTCCCTCATCCTCTCCCAGACCAGCTCGTGGAGCTGGTCGCCCAACGCTTCCGAGTACTGGCCGAGCCGATGCGGATCAAGCTCCTCGACCGCCTCCGCGAAGGCGACGCGACCGTTACCGAGCTGCAGGACGCCCTCGGTGCTTCGCAGCAGAACATTTCAAAGCACCTCAGCATCCTTCACAACGCCGGCATGGTCGCCCGCACCAAGCAGGGCAACCACGCCCGATACTCGATCGCCGATAGGGGGGTGTTCGAACTCTGCGAACAGGTTTGCGGTGGCGTACGGCGCCAGCTGACCGAACTCGAGTCGATCCTTCAGCCAATCGGATAAGCCAGCACACGAAGGGCCGCGATCCAACAGCCGCGCGCGCGTCGGCGAATATCCCGGCCTGACGGTGCGCTCGGCCGTACCTCACCCGAACTGGACTTCCGGCCCGTCCTGCGCAGGTTCCCTCGACCCGACGAACGCGGCACGGCCCAGTGCGACCCCCTCACCAACGCGATCTGGGAAACGCGAGAGACAGTTTCAACTGAAATAGCTTGTACGCCTCAGGAGGCTACCCGGGGTGGTGGTGTTCAGGCGTGACTGCGAGGTCCTGACCTATGGCGATCGCCTCGGCGAGCTTTCCCTCTTCGGTGCCGAGGTCGTTGAACAGTTCAAACAGGGTGCCGTAGGTGGTGCCGACTTCGACGCCGAGGTCGCGCAGGCGGCGTATGTGTCGCGGTCGGCCAGCTCGGTGGTGGTCTCGTTCGCGTCGGCCACGACCCGGGCGTGGTAGCCGGCCCCCACGGCGGACACGGCAGAGTGCCACAGGCAGACGTCGGTGAGGATGCCGGCCATGATCAGGTTCTGCCGCCCGATAGCTTCGATCGCTCGACGAATCGAGGATCGAGAGAGGCGTTTAGCTGGCCGACGCGGGCCATCCGGTTGCCGTAAGCGGTCGGCGCCCGGTCCTGGATCTCCTTGATGTTGGTGCCCAGGAAGCTGGGGTTCTCGCGAGTGCTGATGACCCCCAGCGGGACCTCGGTACGGTCCCCCCGCCTCGCCAGGATCCCGACCTTGCCGCGACGAGTTCGCGCGGGAGGCTGTGGCCCAGGTCCAGCACGCCGAGCTGGTGCTCGAGGAAGAGAATCGGTTGCATCGCCCTCGGGCTGGCTTCGGTGACCACGAGCCCCCGTGCCAGGCAGCTGATTGGCGCTGCGCTGAACCGCCCTGCGGCTGGTACCAAGCCGGCGTGCGGCCTGCACGGTGAGGGGCTTGGTGGAGAAGACACCGAGCGAGTCGTAATCGTCGGCCGCCACGCCTCAACCCCGCCGAGGCACGATCCGCCGGCGCGGATCATCGCCCGGGGGTAGCTTCGGCAGCTGGGGTGTCTTCGGCCTACGGGGCTTCGTCGGCCTGCGGGCGCCTTCTGGCCATCCTCCGCCGCCGCGGACTCGAGCTCTCACTCACCTGACCACAAATGCCGCGGCGCTCATCGCTCGTCCGAAGCTATGCCGCGTTCGTGAGATCTTCTTAAAACGACACAGCGCCGCCGGCGTGGCGGAGCAGCCTATTTCGGCCCGGCGCGACCCTCGCGCGCAGCCGTGACGGACTTGGTCAGCACGCGCAGCCGCGCGCGCAGACCCTCGAACTCAGCGGCGTCGACGCCGTAGGAGTCCACGATCACCTGCGGAACCGCGTCCGCCCGTTGCGCGAGCTCGCGTCCAGCGGGCGTTAACACGACGTCGACGACGCGCTCATCCTCGGTACGCCGTCGTCGTTCGAGCAGCCCGGCGGCCTGCAACCGCTTGAGCAGCGGCGACAGCGTCCCGTGGTCTAGCTCCAACGCCGACGCAAGCTCGCCGATCGTCGCATGGTCGCGCTCCCAGAGCACGAGCAGCACCAGGTACTGGGGGTAGGTCAGGCCGAGCTCCTCCAGGAGCGGGCGGTAGAGCTGGGTAACCGCACGCGATGCCGCATACAGCGCGAAGCACAGCTGTTCGTCGAGCAGCAGCGAACCAGCAGCTCTCGAGCCGTCTCGGCCACGAGCAGAATCGTTGTCCATGTACGTATGATAACAGCTATTAGCGCGATTTAATCTTGCGCGCTAACTGATTGTCTGCTA
>JAFAZZ010000399.1 GCA_019239375.1 Solirubrobacterales bacterium
GTTCGGCATGCGCGAGGCGTGCTCGAGCGCGGTGTCCAGGTCGGCGCAGTCAACCAGGTAGTAGCCGGCCAGGAACTCCTTGGTCTCGGCGAACGGGCCATCGGTGAACTGCGTCTGGCCCCCACGCTCGCGCACGGTGGTGGCCACATCGGGCCGCTCGAGCGCGTCGCCGGCCACGAGAGCCCCCGCATCCTCCAGCGTCTTCGTGTAAGCATCCCAGCGGGGACCCATCTCCTGCAGCTGCTCCGGGGTGAGCGGGTTGTCCACCGGCTGGTAGATCAACAGCATGTACTGCGGCATCACGCCTCCTTGAAATCGGTTGGCCGCGGTTCGTTTGCGCGGCTTCAACCCCATGACGGGCGAGCATGCCGTATTTCGACATGCCCGCCCGTCAGATGCTCGCGGTGCCGGGTTAGTCGCGGCCGCGCCCGTGATCGAGGCGGACGCCGGGCAAGACCTGCGTGCCCTCGATCCGCACCGCCTGTAGCGCGTCCGGATCGAGCCCGAGCAGCTGCAGAATCGTCGGCGCCACCTGGCTCGTCTTGACGAATTCGTCAGAGGTGCCAGAGCGCACCGCGCCCTGGGCATACACCAGGATCGGCACGTCGCGGTCGCCCGGATTGGAGCCGCCGTGCTCGGCGATCTTCGTACCGCCGGTGTAGATCGTTCCGACCTGGGCCACGCCGAACACGTCCGGGTGACGCGGATCCGACACCGGCACGCCGAAGTACTGCGCGGCCTGGTCGCCCGCGTAGATCTTCCGCAGCCCGGAGTGCTGCACCGTTACCGTCGCGGGACCGCCCGTGTGAGCGTAGTCCACAGCCTGCGCCGTGTGGTTCCACAGGTAATCCTTGACGAAGTCGGCCGCCTGCTGCGTCTTGACCGACAGGTAGCTCTGCCACAGGTCGTCGTCGGTGCCGGCGACGATCAGGTTGCCCGAGCCAGGATGAGCGGCCGTCCACGCGGCATTGATCGCGTCGATGATCGGCCCGTCCTTGATCCGCTTGATCTGGTTCGGGTCGAGCGGCGACTGGCCGTGCTTGGCCGTAAGGATGATCGCCGTCGCGCCGGCGGTCTGCGGGTTGGCCTGGATCGCCGCGTCGAACGCCTCCAGCTGCTGGTCGACCCAGGTGAGCGCGCTGCGCAGCAGCGGACCGGGCGTGCTCGTGCCGGGGAGGTAACCGCCCGGTAGAACAGGACCGCCGATCACCGCCTCGGAGTTGAATAGCTTCTGAGCCGTCGACACCGTCTGGAAGTTCATCCCGAAGATCGCCGGCGTGCCGACCGGCGTCTTGCCACTGTGGTCGAAGCCGTTGATCTCGTTGATGATCGCCTGAACCTTGTAGCCGTCGTACTGCCGAGTGGCGGCGTTGTCACCGGTCCAGCTGATGGGGCCTGTTCCGCCGCTTGGGTCCGGGTACAGAGTGCCGTTCGGCTCGATCGCATTCGAGTCGATCTCCGGGGCGAAGAAGTCGTCGAGGCCGGCACCCGATGGGCCGTTGAACGACTCATAGACCGGATGCTTGTCCGACCAGGCGGTGCGAAGGCCCTTCGACTTGGCCACCTCGAACATCGTGTTGACCTTCAGGTACGAGTGCGGGTAGATCGGCTGGCACGTTGTCGCGTCGACTGGGAACGTCGCCGGGTTGAGCAGGGTCTGCGGCGTGCCGGTCATCTGCATGATCAGCGCCGGGTCCTTGTCAAGACCCGGGATTCCCTGGCCGGCGTCCAGCTGGGTCACGTCCTTGTCATCGGGCGAGTCGTAGATGACATCGCCGCCAGTCGGGCCGGTGCAGCTCGTCGTGCCGGCCTCGTAGGTGCTGTGGTTGTACTCGACGTCGTAGTACACGCCGGTGGCTCGCGGGTCGCCGCCGGTCATGAGCGCCGTGCCGCCCGGGTCGGAGTCAGAGGGAACCACCGTGTGGGCGTTCGAGAACTCCCGGCCGCCGGCGGTCAACTTCGCGAGCTCTGGACAAGCTCCGTTGGCCGTGCACCATTCGAGATCTGACTGGTGCAGGCCATCAACCGAGATCAGCAACACGTGCCGGATCGATGGGCGGTGATGCCCGCGCTCGCCGTGCGCGGCGACCGCAGCCGCCGAGCCTCCGACCGCCGCCGCCGCGATGAGCGCGGCGGCGCCGAACCTCGTGACTCTATGCATGCTCATGGCTCCTTCTCGTCGCTCGTGAGAGTGGAGCCACTTCTATGTCATGCCCACAGGGCAGGTTGTTGCCCAGCCGTCACGACGATGTGTGCGTCTGCTTATGCCATCCCGGTATGAACTCGCCGTGCCCCTTCGGATGTGAACGCCGATCAGCTCGGGAATCGTTGACCGCGGGCAGGTTCCCGAGGCTGAGGGCGAGGCTACTCGTCGCGTGCGGCTGGGACTCCATCGGGTGTGACCGCAACCTCGTGGCGTGCGGCCACGACCTCATCGGGGCCAGCCGCGATCTCATCGATCAGCGTGGCCAGCCGGACCAGCAGGTCGGGAGCGAGCTCCTGCTCGGCTGCAGGCAGTGAGGCGTAGAACGCGCGCTGGCGGCCCCTGAGCCACTCCCGTTCTGCCTGCAGAAGCTCGTCCCCGAGCTCGGTGAGGCTGATCGACACAGCGCGCCGGTCTTCGTGTGAGCGGGTCCGTCGCACGATCCCCCGCCGCTCGAGCGCGTCCAGGATCCGCGTCGCCGTCGATGCGCTGATGCCCGCCGCCGCGGCGAGCTCCTGGACGCGTGCGGCGCGGCGTCCGGTCAGCCCCTCGAGCAGACCGTACTGCGAGAGAGTCAAGCCGCCGTCCGCCGCGCTCGCCCCCCGGGCCCGCCGCACCGCCTGTGCCAGCGCATCGAACGCGGCCAAGAAATCCTCGGTCCCCGAACGTTTCATTGGTGTTGCCAGTATACGCCTGGCATGCTAATGTTTGCCATGCCAAGCATTTCTGGAGTACGGCATGTTCCGCAACATCCTCGTCAGCGTCGACGGCTCGCCCCACTCTCAGCGAGCTCTGGACGAGGCCGTCGACATCGCCCGCGCCGGCAACGGCCGCCTGACGATCCTCACCGCGGTCAACCAGCCGCCAGCTTGGGCGGCCTCGTCGCTGGCCGCCGGCGCCGCCGCCCTATCCGCTCTTGACCTCGAGCGCGAGGCCGTCACGGTCATGCGCCGCGCGGTCGAGCGCGTCCCCGACGACGTGCCGGTGACCACGCTGATCAGTCGCCGGCCGATCAGGTCGGCCTTGACGAAGGCAGTGGCCTGCGGGGACTACGACCTGCTGGTCATGGGCTCGCGGGGCCGGCGCGCGCTGACCGCATCCCTGCTCGGCAGCGTCAGCCACTACGCGCTCAACCACAGCCCGATCCCCGTCCTGATCGTGCACGGCCGCCCCGACGAGGCGCCGAGGACGCAGGCCGGCCAGGCGTCCGCGTCCGCGCCCCGCCGGCCCCCGGAGGCCGACGGGCCGGCCGTGGTTCCGGCCTGAACGCCCGCCGCCCGGGGTGGCTTGCAGAGCGGCGCGGGAGATCGCCGTTACTCATCACGCGCCGGCGCGCACTGATCGCGCGGACCGGTCGTGAGGCCTGACCCCGGCCGCGCGCGTTACGTACGATCCGGGACCGCTCGTGAGGCCCGACGCGGACCGCGCGGTACCTACGATCCAGGCGGCGCTCGCGCACCGCCACCGAGCTGCTCCGGGGTGCGGGCGAAGCGCAGCGTGCTCGGAATGAGACGCAGCGTGGTTGACGTACGCGCCCCCGCGCCGGCAAGCAGCCGGCCCATCGACGCAGCCCAGATTCGGCGGTGCGCTTGGTTCTAGCGTCAACCGGGCACGACCAGAATCATAAATGTCGGCGCGCGAGACCGGCGCTAAACCGGGCTCAGGCCGGCGCGAGCAGAGCCTCGAACGCGCCAATCACATCGCCGAGGCCGGGCAACTCGGCCACGTGTGCGGGCATCTGGCGCTGCGCGGCTCGCGTGTAGCACGCCCCAACGAACAACATCGCGGTGGCGTACGGGTCGATCTCCGCGCGCAGCCGGCCGACGCCCTGCTCGGCGGCGAGGAAGTCGCCCAGGGCAGCGACACCGCGATGGGGACCGAGGTCCTGCTCGGTCATATACTCGGCCATCGCGTCGCGCAGGGCTACGTCGGACTGGGCCGCCGCCATGACCGGGAGGGCCTGGTCGAGGAACTGCTCGAGCGTGGTCGCATAGCGCGTCAGCACGTCGCGTAGATCGTGGCCCACGAACCCGCCGCTCTCGGCGAGTTCCTGAAGCGGCTGCAGACCCTGCTCGAACACCGCCCGCAGTAGCCCGGCACGGTCCTTGTAGTGGTAGAAGACGCTCGCCTCGGACACGCCGGCCAGCGCGGCCACCTCGCGCGCGGTCACCCGCGCGATCCCGCGCTCCCGCAGCAGCTCGAGGGCCGCAGCCAGGATCGCCTCGCGACCCCCGGCCGGGGGTCGTCCGCGCCGTCGCGCGGCCGGCGATGAATTACTGAGCATCAACTCAGTATACCTGCTACCCTGCGTGCTCGCTCAGAAAAGGAGGTGGCTCCGATGGACCGCAAGTGGTGGACCCTGCTCGCCGTCTGCACCGGCGTCTTCATGCTGTTGCTGGACATCACAATCGTCAACGTCGCCCTGCCCTATATCCAGCAGGACTTCCACGCGTCGCTGGCCGACCTCCAGTGGGTGATCGACGCGTACGCGCTGACCTTGGCCGCGTTCCTCCTGACCGCGGGCTCGATCGCCGATCTGAAGGGACGCCGTCTGGTCTTCGCGGTCGGCATCGTGATCTTCACGATCGGCTCGGCGCTGTGCGGCGTGGCCGGCAACCCGACCTTCCTCGCCCTGTCGCGGGCGTTTCAGGGAATCGGCGGCGCGATCATGTTCGCCACCTCCCTGGCCCTGCTCGCCGATGCATTCGAACCGCGCGAGCGCGGCGTCGCGTTCGGGGTGTTCGGCGCGATCACCGGCGTGGCCGTGGCCATCGGTCCGGTGCTCGGCGGCGCGCTGACCAGCTGGCTGTCCTGGCGCTGGATCTTCTTCGTGAACCTGCCGATCGGCGTCTTCGCGCTGGCCGTCACGCTGCGCACAGTGGCGGAATCCAAGGCACCCGTGGCCACACGGCCCGACTGGCCCGGCTTCGTCACCTTCACCCTCGGGCTGACCGCGCTGGTCTATGGCCTGATCCGCAGCCATCCAGACGGCTGGGGCTCCACCACGGTGGCCGGCTCGCTGATCGCGGCGGCGGTCCTGATCGCCGTCTTCCTGGTGATCGAGCTGCGCTCGCGCGCGCCCATGCTCGATCTACACCTGCTCCGTGTCCCCACCTTCAACGGCGGGCTAGTCGCGGCGTGGGCCATTTCGGCCTCGCTGTTCTCGTTGCTCACCTACCTCGTGCTCTACCTCCAGAACATCCTCGGCTCCCCGGCGATCGACACCGGCCTGCGCCTGCTCCCCGTAACCGGCGCGATCTTCCTGACCGCCGGCGTCGCGGGACGGCTCACCGGGCACGTCCAGACCAGGTACCTCATCGCCCCCGGGTTCGCGCTGATCGGCGCCGGCCTGGTGCTCATGCGGGGGATCGCCCCGAGCGACGACTGGACCCACCTGCTGCCCGGGATGATCGTGGCCGGCATCGGCGCCGGCCTGGTCAACGTGCCCCTCGCCTCGACCGCGGTCGGAGTCGTCGAACCGGCCCGCGCCGGCATGGCCTCGGGGATCAACTCGACCCTGCGCCAGGTCGGGATCGCCACCGGCGTCGCCGCCCTGGGCAGCATCCTGGCCAGCCAGTCCAGCAGCGCGACCATCCAGCACCTGCAGGGCACACCGCTGGCCGGCCACGCCCGTGCGCTGGCCGCGTCGGTCAGCAACGGCAGCGCCGCCCAGGCGATCCGGGCGGTGCCGGAGCAGCTGCGGGGCCTCGCCGCGGGCGCCGCCAAGTCCGGGTACATCGACGGCCTGAACGAGATCCTGCTGATCGGGGCGATCGTCGCGTTCGTCGCCGCCGCGCTCACCCTCGTGCTCATCCGCCAGCGCGACTTCGTCGGGCACGGGGCCCCGGCCGAGGGCGCGCCGGGACAGGCGCAGGCGCAAGAGCCGCAAGCGAGCGTCGCCACCGGCTGACTCGCGCCGCCCGTCCTACCATCGACGACATGCGTCTGTCCGTCCTCGACCAGTCCCCGATCCCGGAAGGCGCGAGCGGCGCCGATGCCCTGCACAACACGCTCGACCTCGCGTGCCTGGCCGACGAACTCGGCTACCACCGCTATTGGGTGGCCGAGCACCATGGCGGTCCGATGCTGGCCAGCGCCAGCCCAGAGGCGCTGATCGGCCCGATCGCCTCGGCGACCGCGAACCTCCGCGTGGGCAGCGGGGGCGTGATGCTCCCGCACTACAGCCCGTTCAAGGTGGCCGAGACGTTCACGATCCTGGCCGGGCTTTACCCGGGCCGGATCGACCTGGGGATCGGGCGCGCCGCGGGGACCGATCCCCTGACCACGTTCGCGCTCCAGCGCGACCGCCGGCAGGCCGCCCCCGACGACTTCCCCCAACAGCTGGCCGAGCTGCTCGCGTACTTCGACGACGCGCTGCCCGCCGATCATCCGTTCGCGCGCCTCGCGAAGAGCCTCCCCGGTCACCCCGAGCTGCCAACCCCGTGGCTACTGGGCTCCTCGGCCCAAAGTGCCATCTGGGCCGCGCAGCTCGCCCTGCCCTACGCCTTCGCCGACTTCATCAACGCGCAGGGATCCGAGATCGCCAAGCTGTACCGCGAGCGCTTCGAACCCAAC
>JAFAZZ010000415.1 GCA_019239375.1 Solirubrobacterales bacterium
GCCCGGTCTGGCCCTTGGCCAGGTTGCGCCGGTAGAGCTCACTCGACCGCGGCGCGCTCGAACGAGCTCTACCGGCGCAACCTGGCCAAGGGCCAGACCGGGCTCTCGATCGCCTTCGACCTGCCGACTCAGACCGGCTATGACCCCGACCACGAGCTCGCGCGAGGCGAAGTCGGGAAGGTCGGCGTCTCGATCGCTCACGAGGGCGACATGGCCACCCTGCTTGAGGGCATCCCGCTCGACCAGATGAACACGTCGATGACGATCAACGCCACCGCAGCCTGGCTGCTGGCGCTCTACGTCCTCGCCGCTGACGCCCAGGGGGTGCCCCCGGAGAGGCTCCAGGGGACCACCCAGAACGACATCCTCAAGGAGTACCTGAGCCGGGGCACGTATGCCTTCCCGCCGGGCCCGAGCATGCGGTTGATCGCGGACACGATCGCCTACACGGTCCAGCACATCCCCAAGTGGAACCCGATCAACATCTGCTCCTACCACCTGCAGGAGGCCGGCGCCACGCCGGTGCAGGAGATCGCCTTCACGATGTGCAACGCAGTCGCCGTTCTCGACGCGGTCAAGCAGCGAGTCCCGCAGGACCTCATGGGGAGCGTCTTCGGACGCATCTCGTTCTTCGTCAACGCCGGGGTACGGTTTATCGAGGAGCACGCCAAGCTGCGCACGATGGCGGTCCTGTGGGACGAACTCGGTCGCCAGCGCTACGGCGTGGAGGACGAGAAGCACCGCCGCTTGCGTTACGGGGTGCAGGTCAATTCGCTCGGTCTGACCGAGGCCCAGCCCGAGAACAACGTCTACCGGATCGCGCTCGAGGCGCTGGCGGTGACGCTGGGTCGCGGTGCCCGGGCGAGGGCGATTCAGCTTCCGGCGTGGAACGAGGCGCTCGGCCTGCCCCGTCCGTGGGACCAGCAGTGGTCGCTCCGCCTCCAGCAGATCCTCGCCTACGAGACCGACCTGCTCGAGTATCCGGACATCTTCGAGGGCTCGAAGGTGATGGAAGGCCTGGTCGCAGACCTGCTCGCGGGCGCCCGGGCAGAGATGCAGCGGGTGGCCGAGCTGGGTGGCGCCGTCCAGGCCGTCGACTATATGAAGGCGGCGCTGGTCGAGTCCCAACGCAGGCGGTGGCAGCGGATCGAGTCCGGCGAGCAGGTCGTGGTTGGCATGAACCGGTTCACCTCGACCGAGCCCTCCCCCCTGATCGCCGGCGCCGACGGCGGGATCCTGGTCGTCGACCCTGAGGTCGAGGCCGATCAGCGCGCTGCGGTGGAGCGCTGGCGCGCCGAGCGTAACCGGGCCGCGGTCGACGCGGCCCTGAGCGAACTCGCCCGCATCGCCCGTGAGGACAACGAGAACATCGTGCCGGCCACGATCGCCGCTGCCCGCGCGGGAGTCACGACCGGCGAATGGGCGCATACCCTGCGCGACGCGTTCGGCGAGTACCGCGCCCCCACCGGCGTCACGCAAGCCGCGGCCGCCCCGGGCGAAGAGGTGTCCGAACTCCGGAGCGAGGTCGAGCGGGTGAGCGAAGCCCTCGGCCGGCGCCTCAAGCTTCTGGTCGGCAAGCCTGGCCTCGACGGTCATTCCAACGGCGCCGAGCAGATCGCGGTGCGCGCCCGCGACGCCGGTATGGATGTGGTTTACGAGGGGATCCGCCTGACCCCGTGGCAGATCGCCACCTCAGCCGCGCAGGAGGGCGTGCATGTGGTGGGGTTGTCGATCCTGTCGGGCTCGCACCGGGAGCTGATCCCGGCCGTCGTGGACGCGTTGCGCGAGGCGGGTGTCGAGGACATCCCGGTCGTCGTGGGCGGGATCATTCCCCAAGCGGACGCTGACGCGCTGCGCGAGGCTGGCATCGCGGCCGTGTACACACCCAAGGATTGGAACCTGAACGCGATGATGCGCGACATCATCGAGCTCGTCGCCGAGCCGCTGGATGATTCGGGCGTCCCTCGATCACGCGGGGGCGGGCGCCGAGCGGGCGGCGGGCCCGAGGGCGTCGAAACCGCCGTGGGCGCTTGACCGGGCGCATCCGGGCCAGCGGCCGCGACCTCGGGATGAGACTTCGTGAGGGTGACCTCACCGCCGCCCCCGCCGCGCTCAACCTCCTCGAGAGCCGAGCGCCGGACGCCCGGGAGCAGGCGGAGGCGCTGCTGGCGGAGGTCTCGCCCGCCGTGCTCGACCAGGAGCCGGCGGCCCACCTCATCGGGGTCACCGGACCTCCGGGCGTGGGCAAGTCCTCGCTGCTCTCTCGCCTGATCCGCGAGTGGCGCGATCGAGGGCGCTCCGTCGCCGTGCTCGCGGTCGACCCGAGTTCGCGGCGCTCGGGGGGTTCGCTGCTCGGCGACCGCGCCCGAATCGAGACCGACCCCCGCGACCGTCGGGTGTTCATCCGCTCGACTGCGGCCGGCGAGCGCCTCGGTGGGCTCGCACCCGCCACCCGCACCGCCGCACAGGCCTTGGCCGCGGCGTTCGACGTGGTGGTGATCGAAACCGTCGGGGTGGGACAGTCCGAGACGGACATCGCCGACACGGCCGACACGGTGGCGGTGGTGCTCCAGCCCGCCTCGGGCGACGTGCTCCAGTTCCTCAAGGCCGGGATCATGGAGGTGCCCGACGTGTTGGTTCTCACCAAATCCGATCTGGGTAGCGCCGCCAAGCGGGCCCTCGCCGACCTGCACGCGGCGCTCATGGCACTGGGCGCCGGCGCCACCCGCGTCTGCGCGGTGTCCTCGCTGGCGCCGCCGACCGGCATCGCCGACCTCGCCGACGCACTCGACGCCCACCGCGCCGGCCTGGACCTGCCCGCGCGCCGGCTCCGCGCGCGGCGCCGCCAGGCCCTTGACGAGTTCGTCGCCGAGCACGGCGAGCGCGGCTTGCGCGCCCTCGGCGGACGCCTCGAGGCGCAGCGCTGGCTCGAGCGCCAAGACGAGACATTCGACGTGTCCTCGCTCGAGCGGTCGCTCGAGGCCCGTGCCCAGGAGCGCTGGTGAGAAGCGTTCGCCGCCGCTTCGCGTCCGGCCCGCGCCGGATCGTGCTCCCGGGTGAGCCGCTCATCGAAGGCGAGACAGCTCTGCGTGCGTGGCGCGACTCCGATCTGGAGGCGCTTGTCGTGGCCTGCCAGGACCCCGAGATTTCGCGCTGGACCCGGGTGCCCTATCCCTACGGGCCCGCCGACGCCCGCGCCTACCTCCTCCAGCGCCACGACGCCGTGCATGACGGCACGACCGCGCCCTTCGCGATCGTCTCCGCCACCGACCGCGACCACCTGCTCGGCTCGGTCTCGCTGATGCGCTTCTCCTGGAAGCACGCCCGGGCGGAGGTCGGCTATTGGCTGGCCAAGGAGGCGCGCGGGCACGGCCACGTGACCCGAGCGGTACGGCTGATCACCGACTGGGGGTTCCGCCATCTCGGGCTCGAGCGAATCGATCTGCTGGCGGCCACCGGCAATCCTGCCTCCCAGCGCGTGGCCGAGCGCTGCGGGTTCACCCGCGAGGCCGTGCTGCGCTCCTACCTGCAAGGCAAGGACGGCCGCCAGGACATGGTGGCGTTCGGCCTGCTGGGCAGCGAGCGCGGGCAATGAAGCGCCCCCCGCGCGCTCGTCCTAGCCGGGCGCTCGAGGGCCGGTGCACTCGAACCCGGGCGCTCGGCAAGAAACCTCACCACAGTCGTAGTTTCTTCCCAAGCGCTAGCCCAGCCGACGGCGTCGGCTAGGCTCTGTCGAGATGGAACTCGAACCGCTCACGGACGGCCACCGGCGCTCAATCGGCGACCTCCGGGTCTCGGTCACCGACCGATGCAACTTCCGCTGCCAATACTGCATGCCGGCGGAAGGCCTGCCGTGGCTCGAACGGGACGAGATCCTCACCTTCGAGGAGATCGCCCGCTTGGTCAGCCTGTTCGCCGCCATGGGCGTGCACGACGTGCGGCTGACGGGGGGCGAGCCGCTGGTCAGGCGCGACTTCCCGCGTCTGGCCGGGATGCTCTCGCGGATACCCGGAGTCGAGGACCTGTCCGTAACCACCAACGGCTACCTGCTCGAGCGCCACGCCGGCGCACTGGTCCGCGCCGGCATCAACCGCTTCAACGTGTCGGTGGACTCGCTCCAGCGCGACCGCTTCTTCGAGCTCACCCGGCGCGACGCGCTGCCCCAGGTCCTCCGGGGGCTGGAGACGCTCGCCCAGTATCCCGAAGCCCATCCGATC
>JAFAZZ010000422.1 GCA_019239375.1 Solirubrobacterales bacterium
GAGCACCTTGAGCTTCTCATCGCGTAGCCGGTTGGCCTCAAATGCCGTCGGCGGCTCCATGGCCAGCAGAGCGAGCAGCTGCATCATGTGGTTCTGGACCAGGTCGCGCAACGCGCCGGCCCCTTCGTAATAGCCCGCGCGCCCGCCGATCCCGATGTCCTCGGCCGCGGTGATCTGAACGTGGTCGATGAAGTTCCGGTTCCACACCGGCTCGAACAGCGCGTTGGCGAAGCGCAGCGCCATCAGGTTCTGGACCGTCTCCTTGCCCAGGTAGTGGTCGATCCGAAACACCTGGGACTCGTCGAACACGTCGAGCACCTGGGCGTTCAGCTGGCGCGCCGAGGCCAGGTCGTAGCCGAACGGCTTCTCGATCACGATCCGCGTCGCGGCCTTCTCGCATTGCGAGAGCCCGGCGGAGCCCAGTTTGCCGGCGATCACCGGGAAGAACTGCGGCGCCGTCGACAGATAGAAGACGCGGTTTAGCGGCTGTCCGGCCCGCTTGTCGAACTCGCGCAGGGCGCGACCGAGTTCGCCATAGACCTCGTCGTCGTCGAACACGCCGGGGACATAGCGCATCTCGCCCAAAAGACCGTCGAGGACTTTCTGATCGGGGCGGCGGCGCGAGAAGCGCTCGATCGACTCGCGCGCCATGTCCTGGAAATCTTCGTCCTCCTGGCCGCGGCGGGCGACCCCGATCATCTCGAAGCGCTCGGGCAGCGAGCCCTCGTGGGCGAGGTTGTACAGCGCCGGAAGCAGCTTGCGGTGGGCCAGGTCGCCCGTCGCGCCGAAGATGACCAGCGCGGTCGGCCGAACCGGCAGGCGCTCCAGCCCCTCAATAAACGGGTTTTCCTGCTCGAACTCTGTGACAACGGCTGCGCTCTGCATTGATCTAGCTCTCCTGGAGGATCGCGGTGATCCGCTCGGTCAGCGCACGAACGGCCTGGGCTGGGTCTCCCTCTACCTCTACCCGCTCCGCCGCCCGCCCGTGCGATCGCAACGTCTCGAGATCGCCGGCCGCCTGCGCAGCCATCAAGGTCCCGAATGAGTAGCCGGCGCCCGGAATCTCGGCGTCGCGCTCCGGTGCCGCGACGAGCTGGAGGAACCGCCCGGTCGGCGGCCCGCCTTTGTGCAACTGACCCGTGGAGTGCAGGTAGCGTGGGCCGTATCCGAACGTGGTGGCGGCACCGGTGAGCGACCGGATGGCGACCCGCAGCTCTGCGACGGCCTCCTCCACGTCGGCGGACGGCGGAACGTAGCCGAGGATCGCGACGTAGTGCGGCGGCCGCGCGTCGGCCAGCAGCGCCCGCAGCTCGCCATCGCCGGCCAGCGGCACCGAGGGCACCGACCCGGAGTCGAGCACCCGCTTGGTGTTGTCCTTGGCCTCCTGGACGTTAGGCTGGTCGAACGGGTTGATCTCAAGCGCCCACCCCGCCACGGCCACCGCGAATTCGGTGAGGAAAAAGATGCGGCCGAGGTCAACGGGCCCGTGCGCCGGCAGCGTGATCGTCGGATGCCCGGCGGCCGCGATCTGCTCGATCGCAGCATCCAGGCGCTCCTCGGGTTCCTCGAGGTTGCGCCGGTACACAAACACCCGGTCGTCCCCGTAAACATCGGCCGAGTCGCCGAGCGGCTCGTCGACGACGGGCAGGATACCGCGCCCCTGCTTGCCGGTCGATTCCGCGACGAGCTGCTCGGCCCACAGCCCAAAGCTTTCGATCGGGTGCGATATGAGGAACGTCAGCTTGTCGCGACCCTGGCGCGCGAGCTCGCCCAGGACACCGCCCAGCCATAGCCCCGAATTCGACTCGCTCGAGTCGTAGTGGGCGCACATCTGCTCGGCCACCTGGCAACGGTGCAGCAGCGCCTCGATGTTCACCCCCATCAGCGCCGCCGGGACCAGGCCGAAGTACGACAGCACCGAGTAGCGGCCGCCGATATCGGAGGGGTTCAAGAAGCAGCGACGCAGCCCATCCTCGTCGGCGAGCCGGTGCAAGCCGCTCTCAGGATCGGTTATGACAACGAACTGCTCGGGCCGGGCCAATGCCTTGAAGTACCGGTAATGCGACAGCGTCTCGATCGTCGAGCCGGACTTGGAGGAGACGACGAACAGCGTCCGTTCGAGATCCACCGAGTCCTGCACGCCCAGCACGACGTCCGGGTGCGTGGAATCGAGCACGGTCAATCGCAGTCCGTTCGGGATGGGGCCAAACGAACGCCGGATCACTTCTGGACCGAGGGACGACCCGCCCATCCCGAGCAGGACCGCGTCGGTGAATCCGTCGGCCCGACGCTCCTCTGCGAACGCACGCAGGTCGCGGGCGTGCTCGAGCATCGGCTCGGACACCGTGAGCCAGCCCAGACGATCCTCGAGCTCGGGGACTCCGGGGCCGCCCCACAATGAGGCGTCACGCCGCCAGACCCGCTGGGCCACGTTGCCGGCCACAGCCTGGCGAACCCGCTCCGCGACGGCCGACTGGAGCAGCCGCGGGAGCCGGGCCTGGATCCTGCTCGGCTGGCCGGTGACGACCGCGGCCCGGCGCTCTTCGATCCCGGCCAGCAGCCGGGTCATCGCCTCCTCGAACTGGTTGACACCGTCGACCAGCAGCTCGTCGGTCACCTGATCGAGGTTGACGCCCGCCTCGGCCAGGGCGGCCAGGTCCCCGCTCGGATCGTGCTCGGCCGTGGGTCCGGTCACCTCACCGTGGTCGGCGACGGCGAGCAGCGTCGGCAATGGCATCGTGTTGACCGTGTGGGCGCCCACGAGGCCGTCGACGTACATCGTGTCGGGATAGTGCGGGTTCTTGGTCCCCGTCGAGGCCCACAACGGCCGCTGTACAACCGCGCCGGCATGACGCAGTCCCTCCCAGCGAGGCCCGGCGAACATTTCCTTGAACCGCCGGTACGCCGCACGCGCGTTGGCCAGCGCCGCGGTCCCCGCCAGGTCGCTGCGACCCAGCTCCTCCAGCCGGCGGTCGGCGACCGTGTCCACGCGCGAGACGAAGAAGCTCGCCACCGAGTTGACGTCCAGCGACAGGCCTTCGTTCTGCCGGCGCTCGAGCGCGCTGATGTACGCCTCCACCACCTTCTCGTACGCCGCAACTGAGAACAGCAGCGTGACATTGACGTTGATGCCTTCGTACAGGGCCTGCTCGATGGCGGGAGCGCCCTCCGGCGTCCCGGGAATCTTGATCATGACGTTCGGCCGGTCGACCCGGTGCCAGAACGCGCGGACCTGATCGAGCGTGCCCGAGGTGTCGTGCGCCAGCTCCGGCGCGACCTCCAGCGACACGAACCCGTCGCGCCCGCCGGAAGCGCGGTGCACCTCGGCCAGCACGTCGGCCGCCAGCTGCACGTCGTGGATCGCGATCTCCTCGTAGATGTCCCCCGAGTCGAGGTTCTTGCGCGCGAGCGTCCGCAGATCGTCGTCGTAGTCGGTCGAGCCGAGAATCGCCTTCTCGAAGATCGCCGGGTTTGACGTCACCCCGCGG
>JAFAZZ010000489.1 GCA_019239375.1 Solirubrobacterales bacterium
GAGATGCGGTCCGCGAGCTCCTGCACCCTGGCGACCCCAGCGGCCGCACCCGTCTGGTCGTCCGCGCCCCCAAGGTGCGCAGGATCCGGATCGTGGCGCTCGACGCGGCCGCCCAGCCGCCCACGATGACGATCGAAGTGGAGCTGCACGGCCGGCGCTACGTCGAAGATCGCGACACCACCGCGATCCTGCTTGGCAGCCAGTCGCGCGCGATCACCTTCACCGAGCGGTGGACGTTCTCGCTCGATGGCGACGCCCGCCAGCCCTGGCTGCTCGGCCGCGCCGGGGCTCCGCGCGAACAGGCGTAAGGCCCCGCCGAGGCTCCGCGCGAACAGGCGTAAGGCCCCGCCGAGCTCCGCGCGAACAGGCGTGAGGCCCCGCCGAGGGGCCTAAGCTCCTCAAGGCGTCGTGATCCCTCTGAAGGACAACATCCCGACGAGCCGCTTCCCGTTCGCCACGGCTGCTCTGATCCTGGCCAACGTGATCGTCTACCTGCTGGCGATCCGCCACGGCGGCTCTCTGATCAGCGGGCCGGACGCCTACGAGTCCGTCAAGTACGGCGCGATCCCGACCGCCCTCACCCACTGCCTCGACGAACACCTCGTGATCGAGCCGCAGAGGGTGGTTTGCACCCATGCATCCCCAGCCGGCGCGCTCCCCACTTGGGTGACGGTGTTCACCTCGATGTTCATGCACGGGTCGATCCTGCACATCGCCGGCAACATGCTGTTCCTGTGGATCTTCGGCAACAACGTCGAGGACTCGATGGGGACGATCAAGTACGTCCTGTTCTACCTCCTTGGAGGTATCGCGGCCCTCGCTCTGCAGGTGGCGATCCACCCCAACGAGGTCGCGCCCACCCTCGGCGCCTCAGGAGCGATCGCCGCGGTCCTCGGCGGCTACATCGTTCTCTATCCGCGGGCGCGCGTGCTCACGCTGATCTTCATCATCTTGTTCTTCACCGTGGTCGAGCTACCGGCCATCCTCGTGCTGGGTTTCTGGTTCGTCGAGCAGATCGCGTTCGGCGCGGCCGGTCTCACGAGCCCGGGCGCCAGCGGCGGCGTCGCCTACTTCGCCCACATCGGCGGGTTCGTGTTTGGCGTGGCAACGATCCGGCTGCTGGCGACCAGGCGCCGGCAGGCCCTACCTCGCTACCCGGTCTCCTGACCGGTGCGCCTCGCCGTGTTCACCGTCGCTCTGCTGTTCATCGTCGCCGTCGCCGTCCTCACTGCCCGGGATATCCGGATCCACGGCGCCACGCCGGTCGACGTGCTGGCGATCGTGGTGCTGGTCCTGTTCACGACCGGGATCGTCGGCGCACTGCTGCATCCTCCACGACGATGACCGTTCTACGGGGAGGAGGCCGCGCCGACCGGCCGCATCGAGCCCGCCGGCGCATCGTCCAAGGGCTCGCGGTGCTGGGGCTCGCTCTCGTGGCTCTGCTGGTGCTGATGAGCGCCCGTGCCGAGGGGCCCGCGACAAACCCGTTTCACAGTCCGGTTGTTGTCAGGCCGCCCAAGCCTCCGCCAGCCAAGTTGCCGGCGCGCAGCAGCTACGGGATCGCGATCGCGCCCGCGGCCGAGCGGGTGACGGTGAAGCTCAAGCTCGGTCTGCGCAGCGGCCTGCTCTTCGACGTCAAGACCGGCCAGGTGCTATGGGCGCGAAATCCCTCTCGCGTCATGCCGATGGCCAGCCTGACCAAGATGATGACCGGGCTGGTCGTCGCTGCACACGCCAGCCCGCGGGCCCGGGTCCTGATCACCAGCGACGCGCTTCAATACACGGGATCTGGAATCGGCTTGCTGCCGAAGGGCAAGCGGGTGCCGTTGACCGCGCTGCTTTACGGCCTGTTCCTTCCGTCGGGCAACGACGCCGCGATCGCGCTGGCCGACTACGTGGCTCGGACGCAGTCGCGCTTCATCGCCTTGATGAACCAGCGGGCACACGAGCTCGGCCTCGTCTGCACCCACTTCTCCACCGTCTCGGGCATCGTCGATCAGGGCAACTATTCGTGCGCCAAGGACCTTGCAGTGATCGCGGACAAGCTGCTGGACCAACCACTCCTGGCCACGATCGTCGGCTCGCGCAGCGCGATCCTGCCCTTCCCGATCAAGGGCGGCAAGCTCTACCTCTACAACAACAACCCGTTGCTGCTGCTCCGCTACCCGGGCGCCGACGGCGTCAAGACCGGGTTCACCGATGCGGCCGGGCAATGCCTGGTCGCCACCGCCCGCCGCGGCAACCGATGGCTGGGGGTCGTCCTGCTGCATTCCGGGGACACCTCGACCCAGGCGCAGCAGCTGCTGAATGCCGGCTTCACGAAGCTTGCTAAAAGCTGACCCCCGCTGACACCGCGGCCTGGCCCGTGAGTGAACGGCCCCGCGCGCGGGTACATGCACCTCAAAAGGGTCCAGGCGCAACTTGCGGCAACACGAAGGAAGGCAGATGTCTCCGGTCAGCTACCAGACGATCAAGCTCAGCAAAGGCAAGCACTCAAGCCCGGCGGACGGCGCGTGTGTGATGGAGCTCGCCTCGATGCTCGCCGGTGAGGCGTTCACCGATCACCCGGTATCGGTGTGTCCGGTGGTGGGATCCTTCCTTCGCGCCTACAACGACTCAATCGACGACAAGCGCCGCCAGTCCCTCTACGAGTACGCGTCGAAGGTGGTCGGTAGCCGCGGCCCCCAGCGCACCCAGCAGGCGCGCGCCGAGCGGCTGGCGCGATGGGCTGATGAGATGTACCGAAGCCGGCGCAGGTGGTTCCTCCGCTCACCGATTCGCGCCATCGAGCGCCTGCGCAAGCCGCCGGTCGACGCGATCGGCACCTACGCGGTCCACGCGATCCGCAAGCACACCGACGAGACCCATGTCGCCGTGCTCGGGCTGATCGATGAGCTGCTGGCGACCGGCGTGTACGCCGATCGCGGGTCGGCGCGGGTCACCACCGCGCGGGCGCGCGCGCTTGACGGCGCCACCTAGCGGGCGCCTGCTCAAGGAGGGACCATGGCCGGTTTGGGCACACGCGCGGGTGGGGTCAACGGCCGCGATCCACCGGCCCTGACCGCGGTGAGCCGCATTCTGGCCGAGGACCCGGAGTTGAGCGACGGGCTCACCGGCCTGCGGCTCGAGGAAGCCGTGCGGGATTGCGTGGCTGGAACCTGCGCTTGCCGGACCGGCCCGTGGTCACCGCCCGACGAACTCGGGGACATGCGGTTCGGCATCGGGCTGTTGATCCTCGACGGCTTGATCGTTCGCCGGGTCGGCGTGGCCGGACGCTTCGGCGGCGAACTCCTCGGCGACGGCGACCTGATGAACCCCTTCCACCCCCACGACATGGGCACCTCGCTACCGCGGACGGGCAAGTGGCGGGTGCTACGCGACTCCCGCATGGCGATCCTCGACAGCGAGTTCGTGATGCGGGCGTCGCGTTACCCCGAGGTCGTCTCCGCATTGCTCGCGCGTGCCCTGAGGCGATCGCGCCACATCGCGACGAACATGGCGATCGTCCAGCAACCGCGGATCGACCTGCGGCTGCACATGCTGTTCTGGGAGCTCGCGGACCGCTGGGGGAGAGTCCGCCAGGACGGCGTTCATGTCCCGCTTCACCTGACGCATGCCACGCTGTCCGACCTCGTGGCGGCGCGGCGGCCCACGGTGACGAAGGCGCTGGGGGAGCTGGCCCAGCGTAGCGCCGTGGTCTGGACTGGAAGCGACTGGCTGCTGCCCGGGCCTCCGCCGTCGGAGCTGGAGGACGTCGGCTCTGTGACGATCGCCGGACTTACCTAAGTAGAACGTCTAGCCAACGCGTCTGAACGCCACTCCGTCGCGCCAACGAGGTGCGGCGCGGCTGCCGAGGGCGGCGGTATGCAAAGCTTCCGCGCACCTTGGCCAACGTCGTTGGACAGCGCATCCGCCGACGCGAAGATCCTCGCTTCCTACGCGGCGAGGGTCGCTACGTGGACGATCTGCGGCTTCCGGGCGTGCTGCATCTGACCTTCGTGCGCTCGTATCTGGCGCACGCGCGGATCAACGGCATCGACAAGGCCCCGGCCGAGGCGACCGGCGCACAGGTATTCACGGCGGCCGACACCGACCTGACCGTGAATCCCGCGCCGCCGATGCTGGGCCTGGATCCACGCATGTTCAGGCCGCTGCTGGCCAGCCAGACGGTCAGGTTCGTGGGCGATATCGTGGCCATCGTCCTGGCTGACACGCGGGAGGCGAGCGTCGACGCCGCCGAACTGGTCGAGGTCGATTACGAGCCGCTGCCGGCCGTGACGGATCCGCTCGAGGCGGCCAAAGATGAGGTCCTGCTGTTCGGAGAGGTCGGCACCAACATCTGCCTGCACCGGCCGCCCGAGGATCCCGATCCGGACCTCCTGACCTCCAGCGAGGTCCGCGTCAAGGGCCGAGTCATCAGCCAGCGCATCTCGGCGTGCCCCATCGAGCCGCGCGCTACCGTCGCCCAGTTCGGCGAGGACGAGCGTCTCACCCTGTGGATCTCCTCCCAGACGCCCCACCAGGACAAAATGGTTCTCGGCATGCTGCTCGGACTGGACGAGCAGCACATCAGGGTGGTGGCGCCCGACGTCGGCGGCGGGTTCGGGGCCAAGGGCGTTGCGGTGGAAGACGTGCTCGTGGGATGGTTGGCCCGCGCCACCGGTCGCCCCGTGCGGTGGACCGAGACGCGCAGCGAGAACATGGTCGCGATGCACCACGGCCGGGCCATGGTCCTCGAGTTCGAGCTCGGCGCCACGCGCGAGGGAGTGATCGAGGCGCTGAAACTTGACATCCTCGCCGACGCCGGCGGCTATCCCGGGTTGGGTGCGTTCCTGCCCAACCTGACCGCACTGATGTCTAGCGGCGTCTACCGGATCCCGAAGATCGAGGCCGACATCAGGGCCGTGGTGACCAACACCACGCCCACCGGGCCGGTGCGTGGGGCGGGCCGACCCGAGGCCACCCAGACGCTCGAGCGCGCCATGGACCTGCTCGCGGCTCAGTTGTCGCTCGATCCCGCCGAGGTCAGGCAGCGCAACTTCATCCCGAACGACGCCTTCCCGTACACGACCGCGTCGGGCGCCCTCTATGACATCGGCGACTACGGTGGAGCGCTGAAGCTGGCGCTCGAGAGCGCTGGGTATGAGGACGTGCGTCGCGAGCAAGCCAGCCGGCGCCAGAATGGCGCAGCTCAGCAGCTGGGGATCGGGTTGAGCGTGTACGTCGAGGTGACCAACGGCATCTCTGAGCAGGAGTTCGGCGCGGTCGAGATCACTCCCGCCGGCGAGGCGATCGTCCGTACCGGCTCGCTGTCGCAGGGTCAAGGCCACGAGACGACGTTCGCCCAGATCGTGGCCGAGCGGCTCGGCCTGCCGATCGAAAAGGTCACGGTGACCAGGGGAGACACCGACGTCGTGCCACGCGGCACCGGCACCTACGGCTCGAAGTCAACCCAGATCGGCGGCGTGGCGGCCGGCCAGGCATCCGAGGAGGTGGTCGAGAAGGGCAAGCGACTGGCTGCCGGCGAGCTCGAGGCCAACCCCGAGGACATGGTCCTCAATCTCGAGGAGGGCCACTTCCACGTGGCCGGTGCGCCACAGCCCGCGATCTCCTGGAGCGAGCTCGCGAATCGCCTCGAGACCCAGGAGCGCTTGAACGAGTTGAGCGCCGAGGTCGACTTCCAGGCCTCTCAGCCCACCTTCCCGTTCGGCGCGCACGTGGCGGTGGTCGAGGTCGACACCGAGACGGGCGCGGTGGACCTCAAGCGGATGGTGGCGGTGGACGACGCCGGACGGATCATCAATCCGCTGGTGGCCGAAGGCCAGGTGCACGGCGGCGTGGTGGCCGGCATCGCGCAGGCCCTGTACGAGGAGCTCACCTACGACGAGGACGGCAACCCGCAGAACGCGAGCCTGGTCACCTACGGCATCCCCGCCGCGACCGAGCTGCCGCGAATCGAGGTCGTCGGCATGGAGACACCCACGCCGATCAACCCGCTCGGCGTCAAGGGCATCGGCGAATCCGGAACGATCGGCGCCACCCCGGCGGTTCACAACGCGGTGATCGACGCCCTCTCGCCCTATGGGGTACGGCACATCGACATGCCGGTCAACGGCGAGACCGTTTGGCGCGCGATCCAGAACGCCGGGCGCTGAGCACCGGGTCGGATATCCGCCATCCTCTGTTCGCGCGGTGGTACGCGCGCGTGATCGCGCGGTCCGCCGAGCGCGATCAGAACCGTGCACGCCTGTTGGGCGATCTTCGCGGGCGCGTGCTCGAACTCGGCTGCGGAACGGGCGTCAACTTCGCGCGCTACGCACAGAGCGTCACCGAGGTGATCGCCGTCGAGCCGGAGCCGACGCTGCGTGAGCACGCCGAGCGGGCGGCCGCGAGCGCACCCGTCCCGATCGAGGTGCGCGCCGGACAGGCGGACCACCTCCCGCTCGAGGACGCCTCGGTGGACGAGGCGGTCGCCTCGCTCGTCCTCTGCTCGGTGCCCGACGCGGACTCCGCGCTGGCCGAGCTTCGCCGCGTGCTCAGGCCCGGCGGGCGGCTGCACTTCTACGAGCACGTCGCCGCGCACAACCGTGTCGGGCGGGCGCTCCAGCGCGCGGCGGACGCGACGTTCTGGCCGCGGACCTTCGGCAATTGCCACCTGGCGCGCGACACCCGAGGCGCGATCGAGCGGGCCGGCTTCCGGATCGAGCATTACACGCGGCTTCGCCTCATCGACGCCGAGTTCCCTCACCCGCACATTCTGGGGCGCGCCGTGCTGCCGGTGTAACGTCGGCGGCCACTCACTCGAGGGTCTGCCGGGCGCAGAGCGCATGCCGTTCGCGGCGGAGTCTAGGAGCTGCCGATCAGGACCCCGAGGGCGACGACGATCGCGCCACCGCAGGTGACCATGACCATCGAGTTGCGCAGCGGCACGTGGAGGAATCGGTAGCGCACCCAGGAGATCACGAACAGCTCGATTCCCACGACCACGCCGGCCACGATCAAGGCCGTGTGGACGTTGTGGATGATGAACGGCAGCGAGTGGAACACGCCGCCGAACGCGGTGGCGGCGCCGGTGATCGCTCCGCGGACCACCGCCGAGCCGCGGCCCGTCTCCTCCCCCGTGTCCGACAAGGCCTCGGAGAAGCCCATGCTCACGCCGGCGCCGAGCGCGGTGGCGATGCCGACCACCAGCGCCGTGTGGGAACTGCTCGAGATCGCCGCGGCGAAGATCGGAGCGAGGGTCGAAACGGTCCCGTCAATCATGCCGACGAGCGCCGGCTGGACGACTCGGAGCACGAATGTCCGATCGTCAAAGCCGGTTAGATTGGCGATGGCGTGCGTCAGCCGGGAGGTGGAGGGATCGCGCGGCGCACCGGCGTTCTCGTCCACCTGGGTGGCGACGTCCTGGCTCATGGCGGGGTGACTATAGCAAGTGAGTTAGAATAAGGATGCCCTAACTTCAGCTATTATCTAGCACGATGGCCGCGACTTCTCAGATCGATCAGCAGCTCGTGGCCGAGTTGCGCGAGCGCGGGCTGCGGGTGACGCCGCAGCGGATCGTGATCCACCGCGCGCTGTGCAGCCAGTCGCGCCACATGACGGCCGAGCAGGTGCTCGCGTCGGTGTCCGACGTCCTGCCGGGCACGTCGCTGCCGACCGTGTACGCGACGCTTGAGCTGCTCGAAGGGCTCGGGCTCGTCCGCCGGGTGGGCACCGGCAACGGTGCAGTGGTCTTCGATTCGCGGATCGAGCCGCACGCTCACACCGTGTGTCGACGGTGCGGCGCGATCGCTGACCTCGAAGGCACCGCCGCTCCCGACGACGTGCTCAACCGCGCCGGGGCCACCGGGTTCGTGCCGGACCACGCCCAGCTCGTCGTTTGGGGGCTGTGCGCGGCGTGTGCCGCGACTGCGGTCCGGAGTTGATCACCTCCGGAGGGGCCGAGGTAGTTTGAGGGCGGTCGACGGTCCGCACGCGGGGGTTGAACGGTCGGACGTGAGGGCGATGGACGGTCCGGACGTGAGGGCGGCGGCGGTCCGCGCGTGACGGCGTCGGACGGTCGGCCCGTAAGGGCGTTGGACGGTCCGCACGGGAGGGCGTTGGACGGTCCGGACGTGAGGGCGATGGACGTCCGCGCGTGACGGCGTCGGACGGTCGGCCCGTAAGGGCGCTGACGGTCCGGACGTGAGGGCGATGGACGGTCCGCACGTGACGGCATCGGACGGTCGGCCCGTAAGGGCGTGGACGGTCCGCACGTGAGGGCGAACCGCGCCCGTCCCTGCAAAACGCAGCAAAGCCGCCTCTTCCGCCCCCGCCGAGGCGACATAAGCGTGGTGGCCATGCTTATGTTCACAGAGGGGGCGCGGCGCGGGGGGTTTGTTGCGTTTTACACGGTGGATGGAGCTGCCCGATCGGGGTGAACGGACGCGGCACCCGGTAGGCGGACGCCGGATCGGAGTGAACGGACGCGGCACCGGTAGGCGGACGCCGGATCGGAGTCAACGGACGCGGGACCCGGTAGGCGAACACCGGTCGGAGTCAACGGACGCGGGGCTCGGTGGGCCAACGCCCAATCGGAGTCAACGGACGCGGGACCCGGTAGCCGAACGCCCGATCGGAGTGAACGGACGCGGGACCCGGTAGGCGGACGCCCGATCGGAGTCAACGGACGCGGGACCGAAAGGCGAACGCCCGATTGGGTGAACGGACGCGGGACCCGGTGGGCCAACGCCCGACCGCATAAAGAGACGCGGGAGCGGGTGCGCGCAAACCCGGACCGGGGGCAGACCCGACGGGCGCGTCGCGTGCGCCGGACGATCAGGTGCCCACCGACGCAGGCGGGGCGAGGAGCCGCCCACCGCGGCCACCGCCATCGTGGCCCGCCGGCGCCCGGCGGTTCGGCCCGCCGTCGCCGGCCAGCGCCCGGCTTATCGCCACCGAAGCGAGGGTGGCGCCCCCGCACAGCGCCAGCCCGAACGGTCCCGGCATCGCCAACCCGAAGAATCCCTGCAGGGGCGGCAGCGCGACGGCCGCGGCGACGAAGGCGGCTGAGCCCAACACCGCTCCATCGACCGCTCGGCTTCGACGCTCGGAGGCCGCGCCGAGTTCAAGGGTCTGCGCGAGCTGACCGCTCACCACTGTGGTGAAGGCCACCGCGCCGGCACGACGCGGATCGCCACCACCGCGCCACCGGGCCAAGCCGTACGCGACAAACGAGGGAAGCGCGGTGGCGAGGCCGCGCCGCAACACGTCGCGGCGGAGCGGGCCGCCCAGTGCCACCGTGCCCTCGCGGGCCAGCCCCGCCAGATCGCGGTGTTCGGGCTCCTGGACGGCCACGGCGACGGCGGGCAGGATGTCGGTGACGAGGTTGACGGCGAGTACCTGGCGAGTACTCAGGGGCGGCGCCAATCCGACCACGCCGGCCAGCACCATCAGCCCGAGCTCGCCCGCGTTGCCGCCGAGCAGCAGCCCGAGGGCACGGCGGACGTTGTGCCAGAACGTCCGGCCTTCGACGAAGGTCTCGACCAGCGTGGAGAAGTCATCGTGGGCGATGACCACGTCGGCTGCCTCTCGTGCCACGTCGGTGCCGCGGGAGCCCATTGCCACCCCTACGTCGGCCAGGCGCAGCGCGGGTGCATCGTTGACGCCGTCGCCGGTCATCGCCACCACGTGCCCGCGGCGCTGGAGGGTCTCGACAATTCGCAGCTTGTCGAGGGGGGTCACCCGGGCGATGACGTGCGCGCGCTCGAGGCGTCGTTCGAGCTCGGTGTCGTCAATCGACGCGAGCTCCGAGCCGGTCAACAGCTCCGCGCCGTTCAGTGACAAACCGGCCTCGCGCGCCACCGCGGTCGCCGTGGCCGGGTGGTCGCCGGTCAGCATGATCACCCGCACGCCGGCCGCCTCGCAGCGGGCGACCGCCTCGGCTACGCCCGGTCGCAGCGGATCGCTGATGCCCAGGTAGCCGAGGGCGACGAGACCCTCTGGATCTTCGGGATCCGAGCCCTCGGCCGATCCCTCACACACCATCAGCACACGGAGGCCCTCCCCCGAGAGCGCCTCGGCCCGAGTCAGGAGCTCAGCGCGGCCCGCGTCGTCGAGCTCGCGATCGGTCCCCGCCCGGCGCAGGTAGCGGCAGCGCGTGGCTAGGACCTCCGCCGCCCCCTTGACGTACAGGCGTCCCCGCGCCGCCGTGGCGTGGAAGCCGCGCGCGGGGTCGAATGGCTCTTCGGCGGCTCGCTCGACCTCGGACATCGCGGTGAGCCCCGCTCGTCGCGCGCCCTCGACCACGGCCACGTCGGTCGGATGCGCGCGGCTGCCATCCTCGTCCGGAGGCGGACTGGCGAGCGCGCCCGCCTCGAGCACCGCGCGCAACTCCTCGCGCAGAGGATCGGCGACCGGCGCGGACTCGTCGAAGTCGGCCACGCGGGTGAGCGTGAGTCGTCCGGTGGTCAGCGTCCCGGTTTTGTCCGCGCAGGCCACATCGACGCGCCCGAGCGCCTCGACCGCGGCCAGCCGCCGGACCAGCGCGTCGCGCCCGCTGAGCCGCCGCGCGACGCTCGCCTGGGCCACCCCGGCCAGCAGCGGCAGCCCCTCCGGGATCGCCGCCACGGCGACGCTCACGCCGAGCGTCAGCTGGGGCACGAGCGGTCGTCCCCACAGCAGACCAGCCACTGTCACCAGCAACCCGCCGCCTGCGACCAGCGGCAGGCCCTCGCGGAACATCTGGCTCAGGCGTTGGCCCAGCGGGCTTTCGCTCGTCTCCTGGAGCGCCACCGCCGCAGCCGTCGCCCCCATGCGGGTCTGCGCCCCCACCGCGACAACCACGGCCCGCGCCGTCCCCACCGTTACATCACTGCCTTCGAGCACGATCCGGCTCCCAGGGGTCCCGCCCGCCGCCGCCTTCTCCACCGGCAATGACTCGCCGGTCAGCGGCGCCTCGTCAACCTCGAGGTCTTCGGACTGAATCAGGCGCGCGTCGGCCGGCACCCGGTCTCCGGTCCCGAGCACGATCACGTCGCCGGGCACGAGTTCCGCGGTCTCGACGCGCTCGAGTGAGCCGCCCCGCAGCACACACGTCGTGCGCGCGCTCATGTCGGCCAGCGCCTCGGCGGCACGCCCCGCCTGACGCTCCTGCCAGGTTCCCACCGCCATGTTGACCACAATGACCGCACCCAGCATCGCCACGTCGCCGACCGCCCCGAGCAGCAGCGACGCGCCCGCCGCGCCGGCCAGGATCCCGGTCAGGGGCGAGCGCAACTGGTCGAGCATCGCGCTGAGAAGCGGGTTAGAGCGGTCGCGGGTTTCATCGGGTCGACGCCGTGCCCATACCTCGTCTGTGCTCAGACCCTCCGGCCGGCTGTCCAAGGCGCCGAGCACCTCATCTATCGATTGGCGACCGAACCGCTCGGGTTGGGGATCGGACAGGCGCTCCGTCACCGAGCGACCCTGGCGACCGCCCCGCAACCGGATCCATCCGTCCCCGATCCCCGCCAGTGCACCCACGTAGGTCGCGTGGGAGGCTCGCGCGAAGCGGGGCTGGGCCGCGATTCCCCAGACCGCCCCGGCGATATTCGCCCCCACCGAGGCGACCACCGAATCGCGCACGGCGCGATCGCGCCGTGCGCCGGTCTCGATCACCGTGGCCACGCTGCCGAGATCGGCTACAAGGAGATCAGCCCGCGCGCCGAACCGCCCGCCGCGCCCGGAGGTGAGCGCGATGGCCAGGTCGCCCTCGGCGAACTCGGGAGCCGCGTGGGCGCTGTCGGAGACGACGGCGACGATCGCCCCGGCCGCCTGGTGGCGGTGGATCCGCTCGAGCGCGTCCTGGCACACTGCCTCGAGGCCCTGGCGCGCCGCCAGGTCGGCGATTGCCGGTGAGCAGCGGCCCGCCAACTCGAGTGTGACGCGGTGATGAGCGCAGGCGTCGAGCAGGCGATCGAGTCCTGGGGCGGGCGCCAACGCGAGCTCGATCTGACCGGCCGGCGCTCGGGTGCCAGAGCGGCGCAGTTTGAGCACGAGGGCGCCGCGGCCTGCGCCGTCGCGCGCCGGCGCCAGCGACCAACGCCGCCCGTCGATCTCGGCACTGGCAATCCGGCCGTCGAATGTTCCGTCGACAGCGTCGACCGCGGCCGTCTGGGCGAACACCTCGCCCCACGGCGATCCCGCCGCCGCGGAGATCCCGGCGGCGAGCCGCGCCACCGCGTCCTCGTCGGGATCATCGCCGAGCGCGCGCACGGCGGCCAGCTGCAGACCGGCGACGACCGCACGTGGCGATTCGACCACGAGGACGTCGGGACGCGAGATCGGCCGCTTCTCGCGCGAGCCGACCACGGTCACGCCGTGGCGGAGGACCCGGGCTGCCGCGGCGTTGTCGGCGCTCTCGGCCCCGATCAGGGCCGGGCGCGGGTTGACGAGCAGCAGCGCCGTCATCGCCCGACCGAGCGACCGGGTCACCACGCCAGTGAGGCCGGCGTACACCAGCGAGGCGGTCGGGAGTAGCCCGAGGTAGCGGTCGTAGATGGTCGGCGTGGGAGGCGCTGTACGCGCCGCCGGGACGAACGGCCGCTCGCCGTCAAGCTCGATCACGACCGGCCCGCCGCAGAGACGGGCGCCCGCATCGATCCTCACCCCGGGCGCGACCGGAACCACCTCCCCGTGGCGAGAGATCGCCGTGCCGAACCCGCTGATCACGTGCCCGCGCAGCGGCACGCGCTCGCCCGCCTCCACCTCGATCCGCTCGCCGGGATGGCTCGGCTCGGCGTCGCCCACGCGCTCCTCATAGTTGCGCCACGCCTGCCGACGGGCGCGCACCGTGGTCAGGAGCCTCAGCGCGCCGGCGCCGCTGACGGCCAGCCCGAGCGGGTTGCCGGCGAAGGCCAGACCCACGATCGTGACTCCACTCAGTGCGAGTTGGGCGCCGTGTCGGCCGAGCAGGTCCTCGAGGCGGCGTTGGATCGGCGGCAGCCCCTCGATGATCCCGACCGCGCCGGCCACCTGGGCCGCGCGGTCCGCGCCGGCGGGCGGTCCGGTACGGCCCATGCCGCGGCGTGCCGAGATCAGCCCGAGGCCGAGCCCGGAGCCCACCGTGCGCGCGGCGCTCTGGATGAGCGGGGCGGGATCGAGCGGGTGTGACGGGGCGTCCTCGGACGGAACGTCGGGAAGCTCCAGCTTGGCCACCTGGCCCAGCAGGTCCTCGATGCCGATCATCCGCTCGGAGTACTCGACCAGCACGCGCCCGGTGAGCTGGCTCGCGCTGACCCGAGTCACCCCCGGCAGGCCCCGCAGCCGCGCGACGGCGTGCCCGGCAACGCGTGGGTCGGTATCGAGCCCCGGTACAGCGATCCGGGCTCGCCGCCCGAACCGTCCGACCTCGCGGACCACGTGACCCACCGCGGCGAGCGGGCGCGGGGGGCGCCGGCCGGACGTCGGCGCCGGCTTGGCCGGGCCGCTGCGCAGCGCGGTCAGGATCGATTCACGGTCGACGGCGCCGGGGTCGAACTGGACGAGGACGTTTCCGGTGCGCGGGTCAGCCCGCGCACCGCGCACACCGTCGAGCGCGCGCACTCGCTGCTCGAGCGCATCGCGCTCCTCCGGGAGCCAACCGGGCAGGTGGACCCTGACGCGCCCCGGCAGCGCGTGGACCACGCGAGGCGGACCTGCGGCCGTCGCGGTGCTCACTCGTCGGGCGGCGGCTCCCGGTCGGCCACCGCGACCCCCTGGCGCGCGCCGCGCATCGCGCCGCGGGCCGCCGCCATGGCCACGTCGGCCGCCTTCATCGCGCCGGCCAGGCCGTAGACCGCGCCCTGGCGGAACAGCGCCCGGGCCCGCGGCGGCGTCTCATCACCGGACGTCCGTGGTTGTGGATGTTGCTCGGCTTCCAAGGTTTGTCTGTCTGCTACCCCGGGGGGACCAGGCGTAACGCGTTAGCGGTTCACCTACCGCGGCCCCGGGTACGCAGAGAAATCACAAGACCTTCAAAAGGGAGGGAATGTGGCTCTCGACGACATGATGGAAAGCGAGGTCGGCCTGGCGGTCGTGGCCACCGCGGCGGCCGTCTCCCCCCGCGCGCGCAGCATTCTCCGGCGAGGCGTCGTATACGGGCTGGCCGGCGCGCTGAAGGCCGGCGACGTGGTGTTCGGCGCGGCCCGTGGGGTAGTTCGCGGTGCGGCCGGCACCGCCTCCGGGACGCCTTCGCCGGCACCGGAGCCGGGTGGCGCCTCCGCGGCGCCTTCGCCGGCGCCGCAGCCGCGCGGCGCCCGGAGCCCGGCACCCAGCGCCGCAAGCCCGGCACCCAGCGCCCCAAGCCCGGCACCCAGCGCTCCGAGCGCGGCACCCAGCGGTCCGGCCACGGCACCGAGCACGCGAAGCACGCCACGTGGCGCCCGCGGCACGTCATCATCCAAACGCACAGGCAATGGCTGACACCGGCGCGAACGAGCAGGCGAGCGCCTCGGAGCGGGCCGAGAGCACGCTCGAGGACGTCAGTCGCAAGGCCGGGCGCTTCCTCGCTGTCGCCTTCGCGCGGGTCCGCGAGGAGGCCGAGGACATGTGGGCCGAGGCCCAGAGCATCCGTCGCGGCGAGCGCGAGTCCTCGCCCAGCGAATGAACAACTGACGTGGAATCGGGCGTTCACGCCGGTCCCCGACAGACGGCGTGGGCCTTCCCTCGGGCGGACAGGCATGCGCCCTTCCTCGGGCGACAGCGTGCGCCTCCCCCCGGGCGACACCATGCGTCTTCCCTCGGGCGACACCATGCGCCTTCCCTCGGGCGGCGGATGCCGCTCCGCGAGGCGGGGATCGTGCGGGACCGGACGGGCCCTCCCGGCCCCATGGACGCCGCCGCAGGCGGCCCAGAAAATCGCTCTGAGGTAGCGTTCCCGTCCGGGATGCGAGCGATCGTCTTCGAGCGAAACGGCGGGCCCGAGGTGCTCGAGCTCAAGGAGATACCGGCGCCCGCGCCCGGCGAGGGTGAGGTGCTGGTCGACGTCGAGGCAATCGGCATCAACTACCGCGACGTGTACGAGCGCCAGGGCGGCGGCTACGGCTCGGAGCCTCCGGCGATCATCGGCGTCGAGGGCGCCGGAAAGATCCACGAAACGGGCGAGCGGGTG
>JAFAZZ010000499.1 GCA_019239375.1 Solirubrobacterales bacterium
GTGCCTACGGGGGCGACGTTCGCGGATGCCGCCGCCGAGTGGCTGCGGTACATCGAGCACGACCGCCGGCGCAAGCCATCGAACGTTGCCGGGTACAAGGTCATTGTCCGCTCGACGCTCCTCCCGGCGTTCGGCCACCTCCAGCTAGAGGAAGTCACCACACCGATGATCGAGCGTTGGATCGGCTCGCTCGATCTGTCCGCCAGCACGCCCACCAAGGCGATCGTGTTGCTGCATGGGATCTTCAGGCGGGCAAAGAAGTTGTGGGGGCTGTCGGCCGACCCGGTCACAGACGTGGAGAAGCCGCCGCTCAGCCACGGCGGGGACCTTGACGTGTCTCGCCCGAGGAGGTGTACGCCCTCGTCCGTCGCGGCGGCGAGCGAGCAGGACGCGGCGATCTTCCTGACCGCCGCGTTCACCGGCTTGCGGCGGGGGGCTGCTCGCGCTCCGGTGGCGTGACGTCGACTTCGCGGGCTCGACGATCCGCGTCCGAGGCAACTACTCCGAGGGCGTGCTCACGACGCCGAAGTCGGGCAAGATGCGAGCGGTGCCGATGGCTCCCGACGTGGCATCGTCGCTCGCGCGGCTCGGTGACCGAGAGAACTGGGTCGGCGACGACCACCTGGTGTTCGTCGGCACCGCCGGCGGCTACCTCGACGGGTCGGCCATCGCCGGCGCTACGGGTCCGCGCTGGCGCGGGCCGCCCTCCGCCAGCTCCGCTTCCACGACCTGCGCCACACGTTCGGCACCCGCATGATTGGCAAGGCCGACATCCGCCGGGTGCAGGAATGGATGGGGCACTCGAGCGTTCAGACGACGATGCAGTACCTCCACTACGCCCCGCGTGCGGAGGACGCCCGGCTCGTCGCCGAGGCGTTCCGAGTCGAAGACCTTGACCTCGGGACATCTCCGGACATCCCGGGACAACTTGGGACGACTTCGTAGATATCCACGCCGGTGCGTCGCTGATCCCCTGATCGCGAGCGGGCCGCGGACGTCGCTGGCCTCCTCCTGAGAGCCGCCGGTGGTTCCGGCGTGCAGCGGGCTGTGCCCGCTCACGCTCTGAGGCCCGAATCGGCCGGGACATCTAAGGCATCTTGGCGTCAGCACGCCAGTGCGTGGGGTGTGTTGCTGTTGATGGGGTGACAAGGCGGTCTGAGGGTCGTCATGACGTTGGGGCGCGCCAGCGCCCCAACACAGGTGCCAAACAGCGCGAACGGGCGTCGCTGTCCAAGCAGCACCGGCGACGGTGGAGCATCGAGGCGACTCGCGCTGCGGATGCGATCGCGGCGCTGCTTGACAGATCGACGACCGGACGCGCTACCGAGCGTTGGGCACCGGCCCGACGGTCGGTGCGTGGAGCGCCCCGGGCGCCTGCTTTTCGCGCAGCCGACAGTTGGCTGGCCCGCCGTCCGCCAGCTTAAGAGCACTCCGGCTGGCTCCGATCAGAACTCCATGAGCAGCCCCGAGCGTCATCCGGTGAAAGCCGGACCCGTCCCGGACAAGCACACGATCTGGCCTGTCGACGACGGCCGCCACGGCCTCGACGCCACCTTCCAGGGCGCCTTCCCGCTACCAGCGTGCGGAGCATCATCAGCAGGAGCTGCAGAGGCGCGGGGTTCCCCACACCTTCCGTCAGGAGCTCGGCGGCGGCTGGACACTACGGTCCGGACCCTCCCGCACCACCAAGGTCGAAGCCGCACTGTTTGGGTTCGTCCATTCAACCGTGCGTATCGAACGCCGAAGGGTGGGCCAGCTCAGGACGAGTCCGTGAGCATGACTCGGCAGCAGAGGAAACGATGCGGTGACGGCACAGGGGGCCCCCAACGACGATCGAGCCGTGGGCTCCGACAGGGGAACCTATGTTGACGCGTACGAGAAATGGCTCCGCGAGCTAGACAAACGGTGGGCCGAACGCGAGACCACCAACCCGGAGCACCCTCATCCCGTGCTCTTCGTAGCCGCATCGCTGCCAATGGCAGTCGGCTATCCCCTCTACGAGGCTGCGAAGCAGCGACTGGATGATGCTCAACTACTCGCGCTCGTCGAACCTGTCCTTACTGGGAGAATTTCGTATCGGCTATGAAAGCCGCCGTCGCCGGAGCGCCCTACATCAGCGAGGTCGCGAGAGAGAACCTCGAGACGGCGCTAGATTGGCTGCGGGCGCGCCGCTATGCACGAGCCTACGCGCCGTTTTACAACGGTTTAGAGGCGGCACTTGAATCGGTCGCCAGGAGTCGCGGGATCATCGACCGTCAGAACAACTTCCTCGCTCGAAAAGGCGAGGCAAAGAAGGTGGACGACCTCCTACCTGAACTGGTGGGCGACGCGAGATATCGTCGTTACTTACGCGCGTGGATTTTCGGCGCTGTGGGCAACCCGTTCCGACATGGAGACCTGGAGAGTGCCGAAGATTGTCAACGGCAGTCCTTGCGTCTTGCAATCGCCGTAATCGGATGGCTCGAAATATTTTGTGGATGGACTGCAAGCGAATTTCGCACCGCTCTGGAGTCTCAAGCACGCCCGCTCGAGGATTCACCCGATGATCAAGCGGCCTAGAAAGGGATCCCCGGTTTGTCGTGACGGTTCTCGCCGATGAACGCGACACGAACGCTTGGCACGGGTAGCTGAGCCGGTATCGCCTTCCGACGGCCGCCCATACCTTCAACGTCGTTTACGAGGACGTTGGTGACGGGTGGGTTTATGCCCACGTGCCCGAGCTGCCCGAGGTCCACACGCAGGGCGAGAACCTGGACCAGGCCCGCGAGATGGTCAGGGACGCGATCGAGTTGGTCCTCGACGAGCGCCGTACGCGCGGCGAGGCGATTCCGCCGACGGGCTGGGCGCTGGTCGAGTCGGTCGAGATCGCTGCGTGAAGAAGCGCCAGCTCGAGCGGCATCTCACTGAGCACGGCTGCCGCCTCGCTCGCGAGGCGCTAAGCACGAGCTCTGGGAGAACCCAGCGACAGGCCAGCGGGGCACCGTGCCCCGGCACCGCGAGATCAAGATGCCAACCGCCCGCGGGATCTGCCGGCAGCTCGGCGTCCCTCCGCCACCGGGAGCGTGAGCCCGCGGCGGCACGAAAGCGTGTCCCGAAATATGTCCCGAACTCGGGAATTCTGACCCGCCCTTACCTCTCCTAACCAGAAAGAATCGCCCGTATCTACGGCAAATGCCCTGCAAATGGTCAACCTGTAATGAACCGGATCTGGTCAGGGGGTTCGAGTCCACCGGCAGCCTCTGTCTGTCTACCTCGCAAGGACGTGGCAATCGCCAATTTCGCTTGTTCACCGTCAGGGTCGGGTCGCCCCGTCTAGTTGATCCCGAGCGGCTCATCCTGGCGGCTAGGATCCGTGTCCGTTCGCACGAGGGGTAGGCGCGTTGCCGCAGTCGATGGTGAGAATCGTGGTGGTGGACGATCACCCCTTCTTCCGTGATGGGATCTCGCGGGGGTTGTCGCTCGATGCTCGAATCGAGGTCGTCGGCGAGGCTGGCAGCGGGCGAGAGGGGCTCGACCTGATTTCGCGGGAGCTGCCTGATGTGGCGGTGGTCGACTATCAGATGCCCGGGGTAGATGGGGTCGGGGTCGTGCATGCGTTGCGGCGGGACGGAATCGCGACGCGCGTGCTGTTGGTCTCGGCTATTACCGAGGGTCCAGTGGTGTTCAAGGCCCTGCAGGAGGGCGCCGCCGGGTATCTCGGGAAAGATGCGTCCCGCTCGGAGGTGATCGATGCGGTTATCAAGGTGGCGCGCGGGGAAACGGTGGTTCCCGCCGAGCTCGCGGCCGGTTTGGTCGACCAGATCCGGCTGCGGGCCGACTCTTCCGCGCCGGTATTGAGTGGCCGGGAGATGGAGGTCTTGCGCGGCTTCGCAAAAGGCCTGTCGATTCCGCAGCTCGCGGCCGAGCTTTATCTCGCGCCGAGCACCGTGAAGACCCACACGCAGCGACTGTATGAAAAGCTCGGCGTGTCCGACCGAGCCGC
>JAFAZZ010000500.1 GCA_019239375.1 Solirubrobacterales bacterium
GAGGGCGTCCAGCAGGCGCTGCTGAAGATCCTGGAGGGGACGACGGCCTCGGTGCCCCCTCAAGGCGGGCGCAAGCATCCCCACCAGGAGTTCCTCTCGATCGACACCACGAACGTGCTGTTCATCTGCGGCGGGGCGTTCGCGAACCTGGACAAGGTGATCGAGCGCCGGATCGGGCACCAGGGGGTCGGCTTCGGCGCGGCGATCCAGTCCAAGGACCAGCGCGACGCGGGCGAGATCTTCGAGCACTGCCTACCCGAGGACCTGATCCAGTACGGCCTGATCCCCGAGTTCATTGGACGCCTGCCCGTGATGAGCGCGATCCACCAACTGAGCCGCGACGAGCTGATGCAGATCCTCACCGAGCCGCGCAACGCGCTCGTCAAGCAGTTCCAGCGGTTCTTCCAGTTCGACGGGATCGAGCTGGTGTTCGCCGACGAGGCGCTGTCGTCGATCGCCGACAAGGCGCTCGAACGCGAGACCGGGGCCCGCGGTCTGCGCTCGATCATCGAGGAGGTTCTCCTCGAGGTCCAGTTCGAGCTCCCCTCGCGCCGGGACGTGCGCAAGTGTGTAGTAACGCGGGACACGATCGAGAAGGAGACGCCCCCGACCCTCGTGACTGTCCCGATCCCCGAGGAAGAGGCAGCCTAACACGGGCCCAGCCGGATGCTGGGCATCGTGACCGCCGGCGCGCGCGGCGGTCTCCCGGGAGACTGAAGCAGCGAGCGCGCGCCGGCCACGAGCCGGATGCGGTTACCTAGACTCACGGGCGGCATGTCGGACCCCACCGCCCGCTCCACTCTAGAAGCCAAGACTCGCTACGACCCGGCCGAGGTCGAGCCGCGCATCGCGCAGGTCTGGCTGGATAGCGGCCTGTTCCATCCTGAGCCCGCCGGCTCGCCGCAGGAGAGCTACTCGATCGCCATCCCGCCTCCGAACGTGACGGGGTCGCTGCACATGGGCCACGCGTTCCAGGACTCGATCATGGACACCCTGATCCGCTATCACCGGATGCTCGGTCGGCGAACCAAGTGGATCCTCGGCACCGACCACGCCGGCATCGCAACGCAGGCTCAGGTCGAGCGAATGCTGGCGGAGGAGGGGACGAGCCGGCAGGAACTCGGACGTGAGGAGTTCGAGCAGCGCGTTTGGCAGTGGCGCGAGCAGTACGGCGGGCAGATCGTCAACCAACTCAAGCGGCTCGGCGCCTCGTGCGACTACGACGACGAGCGCTTCACGCTCGACCCGCCGTACGTCGAGGCGGTGCTGCGGGTGTTCGTGGCTCTGTACGAGAAGGGCTACATCTACCGCGACCGGTACATGGTCAACTGGGACCCCGGCAGTCGCTCGGCCATCTCCGACCTCGAGGTCGAGGATCGCGAGGTGACCGACATCCTGTACTACATCGATTACCCGCTGGCCTCGGGCTCCGGCGCGATCACCGTGGCCACGGTGCGTCCGGAGACGATGCTGGCCGACACCGCGATCGCCGTGCATCCCGAGGACGAGCGCTACCGCCGGCTGGTCGGTGAGATTGCCATCCTGCCGCTCGTCGGGCGCCGCCTGAAGATCATCGCCGACGCTTACGTCAAGCGCGATTTCGGCACCGGTGCGCTCAAGATCACCCCGGGCCACGACCCGAATGACTTCGAGATCGGCCGCCGCCACGGCCTCAAGCAGATCAGCGTGATTGGCGAGGACGGGCGGATCACCGACGCGGCGCCGGAGCGCTTCGTTGGATTAACCGCGGCTGAAGCGCAGGAGGCGGTGGTGGCCGAACTGCGCGAACAAGGCCTGGTCGCGCGGACCGAGCCCTACCCGCACACGGTGCCCTACTCGCATCGCTCAGGTGAGCGAATCGAGCCGCTGATCTCGCTGCAGTGGTTCATGCGCATGGACGAGCTCGCCCGGCCGGCGATCGAAGCGGTGAGGCGCGGGCGCGTTCGCTTTCATCCGGAGCGCTGGGCGCGGGTGTACGTGGACTGGATGGAGAACATCCAGCCATGGGTGATCTCTCGCCAGCTGTGGTGGGGGCACCGGATTCCCGTCTGGTACCGCGGTGAGCAGATATACGTCGCCACCTCGCCGCCGGAGGGCGAAGGCTGGGAACGCGACCCTGACGTGCTCGACACGTGGTTCTCGAGCGCGCTGTGGCCGTTCGCCACGCTCGGCTGGCCCCAGGACACCCGCGAGCTGCGTTCGTTCTACCCCACGGACGTGCTGGTGACGGCCCGGGACATCATCTTCTTGTGGGTGGCGCGTATGGTCATGATGGGGCTCGAGTTCACAGACCAGGTGCCGTTCGCCGACGTCCACATCCACGCCGTCATCCAGGCGCCGGATGGACGGCGTATGTCCAAGTCGCTAGGGACCGGGATCGATCCCCTCGACCTGATCGAGGGCGGGCCGAGGCCCCCCGTGTTCGAAGCCGGGGGTGAATTTCCGGCCTACGGCGCCGACGCGCTGCGGTGGGGCCTGTTGGCGATGGCCTCCAGCCAGGATGTGAAGTTCGCCGAGGACAAGATTTCCCAGGGCCTGCAGCTCACCAACAAGCTCTGGAACGCATCGCGGCTGATCCTCCTGGGCGTGGAGCCGGACGCGGGCGCGGACGTCAATCCGCGCACGGTCGAGGATCGCTGGATCCTCTCGCGCCTTGAACGGGCTAGAACCGAGATCGACGGCCGGATCGAGCGCTACGACTTCTCCCACGCCGCGCTCGGTCTCTACGACTTCGTGTACGGCGAGCTGTGCGACTGGTACCTCGAGCTGGTCAAGCCCCGCCTGCGGGCCGGCGAGGCGGAACTCCAGGCCACGCTGCTGCACGTGCTCACCCAGACGCTGGCGATCGCTCATCCGATGATCCCCTTCGTGACCGAGGAGATCTACCGCTACCTGCCGGGCGCCGAGGGCCTGCTCGCGGCGGGTCTTCCGGAGGCCCCGGCCGCGCAGGTCGACGAGATGGCCGAGGCGAGCGTGGGACGCGTGATCGAGGCGATCCAGGCGCTGCGGGGGTGGCGAGACTTCGCCGGAGTCAGGGCCGCGGCCACCGTGCCGGCGCGTCTCGCCGCGGAAGGCTACGAGGAGACCGGCGAGCATCTGGCCCGTCTGGCGCGGGTGGCCTTCACCTCGGACGGTGCGGAGCCGGTGGCGACCGTCCCGGTGCCGGGCGGGGCCGTGGAGATCCTGCCCTCCGACGACGTCGATCTCGAGGGCGCCGAGCGCCGGCTCGCCGCGCGGCGCGCGAAGCTCGAGGCCGAGATCGAGCGGGTCGAGGGCAAGCTGGGTAACCAGGGCTTCGTGGCCAAGGCCCCACCCGAGGTGGTCGCCGCCGAGCGCGCGAAACTCGAGCGGCTGCGTGCAGAGCTGGAGGCTCTATGAGGCGCGCTCGGGCGACCGACCGGAGTTCCCGATGACTCCCGAGGAAGCCGAGCGCTACATCCTTTCCCGCGAGCTGTTCGGGATGCGGTTCGGCCTGGACCGCATGCGCCGGCTGATGACTGCGATGGGCAATCCGCAGCTGCGCTTCGACTCGATCCACGTCGTCGGGACCAACGGCAAGTCTTCCACCACGCGCATGATCGCGGCGATCCTCCGCCGGCATGGACTGCGGACCGGCGCCTACCTGTCCCCCCACCTGGTCTCGTTCGCCGAGCGGATCCGAGTCGACGACACTGACCTGGAGCCCGCGCAGTTCGCCGCCGCGGTCCAGCGCGTCGCCCGTGCCGCCGAGCTGGTCGACCGTTCGCTGGCCGGCGATGATCGCGTGACGCAATTCGAGCTGCTGACCGCCGCGGCCTACTCCGAGCTCGCCGGGCAGGGCGTCGATCTGGCAGTGATCGAGGCCGGTCTGGGCGGCCGGTACGACGCCACCAACGTGATCCCCTCAAAGGTGCAGGTGCTGACGAGCGTGGGACTCGAGCACACGCGCTGGCTCGGCCCGACGATCCGGGCGATCGCGACCGAGAAGCTCGACGTGGTGCGGCCCGGTGGGACGCTGGTCCTCGGCAACGGCTTGCATCGCGACGCCCTTGAGGTGGCCGAGCTCATCGCCGCCGAGCGGCAAGCGACGATCGTCCGGGCGGGCGCCGACCCGGGCGTCCAGCTCAGCGCGCTCGGGTCCTACCAACGGCGCAACTTTGCTCTGGCCCGGGCCGCGGCCGAGGCTTATCTGGGCGAGCTCGACGCAGGGGCGGTGGCCACGGCGGCGGCCGAGACGCTCGTCCCGGGCCGGCTGCAGGTGATCGACCAGGAGCCGCTCACGCTGCTCGACGGCGCCCACAACCCTGACGGAATGGCCGCGCTGGCCGAAGCCCTGGGCGAGCCGTTCGCGGCCGGGCGGCGGCCGGTGGTCGCGGTCATCTCGATCCTGGACGACAAGGACGCGGCCGGGATGCTGGCCGAGCTGATGCCGCGGTGTGATGCGCTGGTCCTGACCGCGAGCCAGAACCCGCGCGCGCTCCCACCGCCGACGCTGGTCTCGCTGGCCGAGCAGCTCGGCGGCCCCCCGGCCGAGGTAATCCGCGAGCCCCGGTTCGCGCTCGCCCGGGCACGCGAGCTGGCCGGCTCCGGGGGCCTGGTCCTGGCCACCGGGACGATCTACCTCGTCGCCGACCTGCTCCGTCCGGCCGGCGCCGGTCGCGCGTCGATGTTGTGAACGAGCAGGAGAAGCAGCCGCGCTTCATCGCGATGATCGGCGTGGTGGCCTTGATCGTCGCGGTCGTGATCCTGGTTTTCTTTGGGATCGGCTACCTTTTCGGGCGCACCTATCTCTGAGCGGTTCCGCGCCCGCATGGGGTTCGTGTGAGTTTCCACACGAACGCGCCCGCGCCGACCGAGACGTTCCGACGCCCCCGACCACTACACTCGCCACGTCACATGCTCGCGCTAGCGGTCTTCGGGATCAAGAACGGGACGATCAATGCGGCCGTCGAGCTGATCATCCTGTTCCTTGTGGTGATCTGGCTCGCGCTGGTGTACTGGACGTACGCCGACGCGCGGCGTCGGATCGCTGATCCGCTGCTGGTCGGCTGTGCGACCGCTGCTTCGCTGTTCCCGTTCGTCGGGACGATCGTCTACATGATCGTGCGGCCGCCCGAATACCTCGATGACGTGCGCGAGCGCGAGCTCGAGATCCAGGCCGCCGAGGCGCGGCTGGCCGAGCTCGGCTACCAGGTCTGCCCGTATTGCGACTACGAGGTCGAGAAGGACTTCCTGCGCTGCCCCAACTGCATGCGCAAGCTGAAGGATCCTTGCACTTCGTGCGGCAAGCCGCTCGATCCGATGTGGAAGATCTGCCCGTTCTGTGAGGCCGAGGTGGCCGGCGCCGCTCCGCAGCCTCGCCGTACCCGTCGGCGTCGCGACGGCACTGCCGAGCAGCCG
>JAFAZZ010000080.1 GCA_019239375.1 Solirubrobacterales bacterium
CTCTACCGCCTGTTCCAGCTGAGCATCCCGTCCCTGCTCGGCGTGCCCGCTTTCGTCATGCTCCGCCGGAAGCTGACGCGAGCGGAGCGGCCGGCGCTCGTGTGTCAGCCGCTCGGGCTTGACGTGGTCGAGCTGCCGGCGAAGACCTGACGCGCGCCGGCCGCTCGGGCTCGATGTGGTCGAGCTGCCGGCGAAGACCTGACGGGCGCCGGCGCTGCTTACGCCGGCACCAGAATGTCGCGCAGCCGGAACCGCGCCTCGTGACCCGGTAGCGTCGCAGTCCAGTCCGGATCGAGGGCCAGATATGACTCGGGGTCGCGGCTGATGATCCCGACCAGCACCTCGGTCACGATCCGGCCGCCAACCGGGCCGAGCCGGTCCCCGCCCTGGCGCGCCGCCGCCTCCCGCAGCACATAGAGCCATAGCGGCGTCTCGCCCATCCAGCCGTCCTGCGCCAGCGCGGTCTCACCGTCGCTCAGCGGTTCGGCGCCGATGGCAAGCGCGACCGCCTCGCCGGAGGGCAACCCGGTGCCAAGCCCCCGTTCCAGATCGCGGGCCGCGAGCGAGTGGTAGGCCTCATCCTCGACCGATCCGGTGATGTCGACTGGCAGGTCGATCAACGACCGCGGCAGCCGGCCGTCGATCGGCTTTGCGCGCTGCGCCGGCGGCTGGCCCGGAACGTCGAACAGCAGCGACCAATCGACGTGCCGTTCACCGATCGGGCCGAAGCCCATGAGGTCCGGGAATACAGGTCGGCGGGGGCCACCTGGCTGAAGCTGGTAGAGCTGCCGAACCTGTGAATGCCCGTAGCGGTACGCGGCGTCGGCGAACTCGACCGGCACGAACGCCTCGGGGTCCGGCCGGTAGTGGCGCGGGCCGTCGTGCAGGATCTCAGCCACAAGCTCGGGGCCGGCCAGGCCCGGGAGGAAATCGTTGACGATCACCCACTGGTAATGCCAGCTGAGCGCGCGCCGCGCTTCGTCGAACAGCTCGGGCTCGGGCACACCGTCCTCCCGCAGCCGGTCGACTAGCCGGTTGTGGGCGCGGATGAACGCCACCTGCATCTGGCCTACGAACACATGCACGTCGTTGCGCGGGTCGCCGATCAGCGCGATGCCCTCCTGGTTGCGCGGCAGGTCGCCATCGTTTTCGAGCAGCTTCGCGGGGTCGCCCCGGCTGAACAGGTACGGCGACCCCATCGGTCCGCCTCCGTACAGCGACTCGAGATTGGCCCGCGGTGAACGCATGTTGCGCAGCGCAGCGAGGTCGGCGTGCGCGCGCAGGGGCGAGCGGTCGGCCGTCAGATCATGGGCGACGTACTGGCCGAAGAACGGCCAGCCGGCCTCGACACGCGCGTCGTCCTCGCTTTCGCCGCCGTCGCAGAATCCGCCCGCGGCGCCGATCCGGTGCAGCAGGATCTCGTCGGCCTGGAGCGCGGGCAGATCGAACATCCGCCCGTAGCGGCCGGCCGTTCCGATCGGCGCGTCGACCCGCTCGGGCGCCAGACAGTGGTCCCGGGCATGGGCTTGGCTTGGGCTCGCCGTCACGCTGCTTGCAATGATCTCATCCCGGTTGCTCGGGTTGCTCACGGCCGCCGCCCGGCGCCCGGAAGCGCCGATTCGGCAGCTAAAGTGAATATGCGCTGGAGGTCAGCGTGGGAAAGGTCTGGGTACTCGACACGGAAACGAAGGGCACGGGCGCGAACATGGTTCCGCTCGACCGGGTCCTGCACAAAGGAGCGGGCGCGGTGCCTGGATTCGCGCTGCCTGAGCTCAAGCCGCCGGCTCCGAAGCCATCCGAGCCGCGGACGCCCAGGCAGTTCAAGGTGATCGACGTGCTCACGCGCCAGGTGCTGGCGGACGGCACCGACGCGCGCGCCACGATCGACGTGCTGGAACGGGTCCGCAGCATCGTCGACGTCACGATCTGGGTGTGGGAGCTCGAGGGCGAGCGCTGGCGGATGCTCGCGCTCGAGGAGGCTCGCGCCCTTTGGGACCACCGCGGCCGCGGGGGCCACGACGACAAGGCCGCGGTGGCCTCGTAGGCGTCGACCACAGCGCACCAGAGCTGTGGGAGGCGACGATCGCCTCGAGCGCCCGGCCGACCGGTGATCAGAGCGGTTAGGTCGGCCCGCGTCGGAGCGTTCGGCCGGAGCGCGCTGGATTGCCCTTAACCGCTCATTCGGCCGCGCACGGAAGGACGCGAACTCGTGCCAGGGACCCCGGGACGTCCATTGGAAGGAGCCTCAGCGATCGAGCGTCGTGAGGTCGAGCTGGGCGAGGCGTTCTGGGTCGGCCAGAATGTCGATCTCGACGATCTTCCCGCCGCGCACGGTGACCCCCATGACGGCGAATGGCTGTCCCCGCCTCATCGCGATCAGGCCCGCCGCACCGTTGATGAGCGCCGGCCGGTGGACGAGGTCAAGCCGCGAGTAACTCTGCGCCTGGCTGGCCACCGCGTGCGCGCCTCGAACCTCCGTCGCCGCGCCCACCGGAACCGCACCGCGGTCGGCCCGGAGCACCACGTCCGGGTCGAGCACCGCAACCAGTCCGTCGAAGTCACCCTCGCGCGCGGCGGCCGTGAAGGCGTCGATCACGTGGCGCTGGGCGGTCAGATCGGCGTCGGGAACCGGGGCGCCGGCGCGGACCCGGCGCCGGGCCCGACTGGCTAGCTGACGGGCTGCCTGCGGCGAGCGCTCCACGATTAGCGCGATCTCCTCAAACGGCACGGCGAACATGTCGTGCAGCACGAAGGCGATTCGCTCGGCCGGAGTCAGCATCTGGAGTACGACGAGCAGCGCCAGGCCGACCGAGTCCGCCAGCAGCGCCTCGTGCTCGGGATCGGTTCCGTCGGGCCGATCGACGACCGGCTCGGGGACGTACGGACTCCACGGTTCCTCGCGGCGCGCGCGCCGCGAGCGCAGCATGTTCAAGGCGACTCGCGCCACCACGGTGGTGAGCCAGCCGCCGAGATTCTCGACGTCGCTGACGTCAGTGCGGCTGAGCCGCAGCCAGGCATCCTGCACCGCATCATCCGCCTCCGCCAGCGAGCCGAGCATCCGGTAGGCGACCGCGCGGAGACGAGGTCGATGCTCCTCGAAACGCTCGGCTAGCCATTCCTGTTCGTCCATCGTCCGTTCCTTCGTCGCGCCGGGTCATAGCAACAGACCCGCGATGTACCGGTGGTGTGACGAAAACACGCGCGGTGCCGGCGCGTCAGCCGGTGAGCATGGGCGACCGCGGAATCCGCGTCGTGCCGCGGATCTGCGGGATCACCATTCCCGCCTCGTCGACGTAGCACCAGACCCAATCCTCGCCAGGCTCAAGCGAACGGATCAGCGGGTGGCCGGCGGCGTGGAAATGGGCGGTTGCGTGGCGATTGGGTGAGTCATCGCAGCAGCCGACGTGGCCGCATTCCAAGCAGATGCGCAGATGCAGCCACACGCCGCCTTCGCGCAGGCAGTCCTCGCAGCCCGCGGCGCTTTCGGGAAGCTCGAGCACCGTGATGGTGTCGAGATGGGTGCAGCTCGTCATGGTGGGGTCTCCCTTGGTTGGGGGGCGGACGGCCTGAGCGGCAGCCAGACGCGGAACGTGGTGCCGCGCTCGGAGCTGTCGAACGTCATCGAGCCGCCGTGGCGCTCGACGACGATCCGCCGGGCCGTGTCGAGGCCCAGCCCGGTGCCCTGGCCGACGTCCTTGGTCGTGAAGAAGGGCTCGAACACCCGGTCGCGGACCTCGGAGGAGATCCCCGGGCCGGTGTCCGCCACCTCGACGACGATGCACTCGCCGTCGCGCCGGGTGCGCACGGTGATCGTGCCGCTCTCGCCGAGCGCATCGATCGCATTGTCGAGCAGGTTGGTCCAGACCTGGTTGAGCTCGGAGCCGTAGATGGTGAGCGGCGGGAGCGTGCGGTCATACTCGCGCCTGATTTCGATCTCGGTGTGCTTGAGCTTGTGAGAAAGGACCTTAAGCGTCGTCTCGAGACCTTCGTGGATGTCGGCCTGGACCACACCGCCGCGGTCCATGTATGCGTAGGCCTTGACCGCGCCGATCAGCGAGCTCATGCGCTCGGTGGACTCGCGCAGCTCCCCTACCAGGCGCTGGGCTCCGAGGGAGGCAGCGACGGAACGCAAGGCGGCCGGTGTGGCCGGTCCCGCGAGTGCGTGCATCTGATCGAGCCAACGCGCGTCGAGCCCGGCTGCGGCTAGCGGCTCCGCCAGACGCCAGGCATCCGGCACGCCCAGCTCCTCCAACTGGTCGCGCATTTCGTCCTCGGCGTCGGCGGCGTCCAGCGCGGACAACGCGCTGCGCTCGGCGCACTGGCGCAG
>JAFAZZ010000111.1 GCA_019239375.1 Solirubrobacterales bacterium
GCGACGCTCACCTCCAGTTCGCTTTCTCCGCGCATAGGGCTGTCGTCGACGTCGATCTCGAACTCGGTCTCGTCAGGGTCGTCGAGCTCGCGACCGCGCAGGAAGTCGGCAGGACGATGAACCCGCAGGCGCTCGAGGGCCAGATCGAGGGTGGCACCGCGCAGGGCCTCGGCCTGGCGTTGTTCGAGGAGATCCAGGTCAAGGACGGCAGGGTGCTGAACGCGTCGTTCACGGACTACCTGCTGCCGACGATCCTCGACATGCCGCCGATGCGGATCGAGATCCTCGAGCACGCCGATCCGGAGGCACCGTACGGCCTCAAGGGCGTCGGTGAGCCCCCTCACATCTCAACCCCGCCCGCGGTCCTCGCCGCCGTGCGCGCCGCCAGCGGTCGTCCCCTCACGCGGATCCCGTTCCGTCCGGAGCACATCGCCGGCCTCGAAGCCGAGCCAGAAGCGGCACGGGATTGAAGCATCGAGTTCGTCGCCGTGGGTGGCCGAGCGCTCCAGGCCAAGCGATCGCGCGAATCTCGTCACACGCCGGTGTAACTCGCTGATACGTTGCGCCGATCACGACCTACCGCGGCCAGCACGACAAATCTCGCGTCGACAGGGCGCTGCAGGCGGTCGCCAAGACGCGCGCCGGCGGCTGGCTCTTCATCAACGTGTTCCCGGTCATCGATCGATGGCTGATCCCCCGGACACGAGGACGTCTGAAAGTCGCTCTAGGCCAGCCGATCCTGCTGCTCCACACCCGCGGCGCAAGGTCAGGTGAGCCTCGAACTACGCCGCTGCTCTACACCCCGCTGCAGGAAGCTTTCATCGTGGTGGCGTCCAAGGCCGGTGCCGCTCATCACCCGGCTTGGTATCACAACATCCGCGCCCACCCGGATGCCGTCTCGGTACAGCTCGAGGGGCGTCATGTGGCGGTGCGCCCGCGCCTCGTGGAGGAGCCGGAACGCAGCGAGCTCTGGCGGCGCGTGAACGACAACTACAACGGCTATGAAACGTACGCGCGGCGCGCGGGCGGGCGCGTCATTCCGCTGGTCGTCCTAGAACCCGTCTGAGCGAGGACGGGGGAACGCGTCCGCTGAAAGGGTCAGCCCCGACATGGGGTGGGGCGGGACGCGGATTGTCCCTCCCGTGGTTCGAGCCGAGCCGCCGTGGCGTGTGCGTCGGCTCGAACCGCTGCGGATTAGGGGACGTTGGTTGCCTGGGCGTCGTGGATGAGCTTGAGCCCGTCCGCGAGGGTGAGGTATCGCTGTTCGACCAGGTTGAGGACGTCTGCGATCACTTCGCGGACGTACTTCCCGTGAGTCGGGTATAGCGTCTGCAGCGTCGCCGGATCCAGTGGCACCTCGTGCCCGACGATGAAGCAGAACCCCGGGCCGGTGGAGCTCCCAAACCAGGTGCTGGTTGGGACGTCAACGAATGGCGACCGCAGCCCTCCCGTGACGTTGCCGAACTGATCCAGCACCGGAGCGCCATTGACCACGTTGATGTCGCGGCCGGGCGGGGGCTTTACGCCGTAGCGAACCCAGAGGTTGAGGTTCGACATGGCGGCGTCGAAGTGGATTGAGCTCGGAAACGGACTGCGAGGACCCTGATCGCACGAACTCGCCGGAACATCCCGGCCGGACTTGAGAATATCCGCCGGCGCAGCCGAATACTCGAGCTCGTCCGGGGTCGCGTGCGCGGCCCCGGCCATCTCGTAGTGCCGGTACTGATCCGGCGGGCTGTTCCCGTCCGGTCGTCGCGAAGCGATACCGAGCAGGTAGTCCGATTGGGACATGACCTGGATCACCGGGACACCGACGTCGTGAATCTGTGCCCGAGGATCGCTCCCCGCCGGCGCCGGCGAGCACTGATTGATCGGCACGGTCCCGACGAAGTCGCCGCCCGCGACACCGACAAGGTAGCCGTCGTAGAGCGATCGGCCGTCAGACTTCACCACCAGCGGGTTGATCGCGTTGATGTAGTCGATCAGGTAGCCGCCCGTCTGCGAGTAGCCGAATCCGTATGCCTCCTGAACAAGGCTACGGCGGTGCCCGTAGGTCAGCGGGTTACTCGCGGCGCCGCTCTTCAGCCACGCGCCGACCTGGCTGTAGATATCCCAGATCAGCCCGTCCTCAGTCGTGCGCGAACGCAGCGCGGGCGGATCCACAACCGTCTGAATGTCCGTGCAGTTGCGCGGATCGCTCAGCGGCAACGGGTTCGCGAACGACAACGACCCGTAGCGCTGCGGATCGAACGTCTTGAGCGCCGCGACATCAATCGGCTTTGCCGTGATGCCGACCCACACGTCGCCGCGGCGCATGAACTGGTCATGCATCAGCGCCCAACCGATGTTGAGGTCGAACAGGTTCGACGGGTTCAACATCTCGACCACCACGTTGCCGCTGAATCGCCGCGGATTCGATGGACGGCGCACCAGCACCCGGGTCGTGTACGGCGCGTCAGGAGTGCGAACGATCGCTGGCCCGGCCGCCGGCCAGTCATAGACATTCGCCTTGCCGCTGACGAGGTACTCCTCTTCGACATACCCCTGCCGGCTCAAATCCTCCGGTACAAGCTGGTGGTTAGCAGCGCCGAACGGATACGAATCGGCCGTTACCGGCAGCGGCCCAGCGACGCGCGGGATAGGCGTCTTGGCTCCCGCCGGCACAGCGAACACACACGCGACCGCCACCGCCACACCAAGCACTTCGACAAGGCGCCTAGATCTGCGAGAGGGCGACATCGCTCCCCCTTTCAAGTCTCCTCCGGCCGAGCTCGCCACCCGGCCCCCCGTTCGCCCCGACCCTACCAGAGCAGACAACCGCCAAACAACCCCGGATCGACAAAGGAAGAACCCCGGCGAGCGACCCGTCCGACGATGAGCCAACACGACGCGCCCCAGCAGCCGACCTGCCGCCGCAAGCCGGTGGTCGGCAGCGCTACTTGCTGTTGGCTGCCTTCACGATGACGCTCCGCAGCCGGCTGCTACGCGTGAACACAGCCGGACGCCCGAGCGGCGAGGCTACGGTCACGGTTCGCGGCCCGGTGTAGACGCGGCCAGTCCATACGTGCACCCAGCGCCCCGGCGGCAGTTCGACGCGCGTGCGCGTAACGCCGGGCGCGAATGCCGGTGCCACGAGGATGTCGGAGCCGAGGGTGAACTGGGAGGTGACCGTCTCGAGCCGCGGATCGGTGAGCCACATCGGCCGGACGATCGGCATGCCGTTACTCGCGGCTTCGCGCTCGAGTGCTTGGCGGTAGGGGCCTAGGGCGCGGAACACCCGTGCCCATACAGCGAACGCGCGGGCCACATCCGGGCTCGAGTAAGGCTGGACGTTGAGCTGTGGTCGATTGCCCTCGTGGGAGCGGAGCATCGCTCCGCCGAAGGCGTTCATCTCTGACCAGCGTTCGAGTAGCTCGGCGGAGCGGGCGACGAGCGGAGTCGCCAGGGTCGTGTAGCCGCCGGTGTCGGAGTGGTTGAGGGCGAACCCCGAGAGGCCGCCTGAGAGCATGCCGGTGAGTGCGGACCGCATTCCATCTTGAGCGCTCCAGTCCACGAGCTGGTCACCCATCCAAAACAGCCGCGCGTAGCGTGGGCTGGTGGTGAAGGCCGAGCGGTGAAAGTCGACCACGTCCGTGCCGCGTAGGGCGGCGGACTGGACCTGGGCCCACGCGTCGGGATAGCGGTTGTGCCATTGCGCTGCGGAGCCGGAGGCAAATAGGCCGTCGAATGGCGTCTGTTCGCCGAAGTCGGCCATCCACCCGCTGGCCCCGTAGATGCCTGCCATGTCGTGCAGAACGCCGATCATCCATTGGCGCGCTGCGGGGTTGGAGAGGTCGACGAGCCCGGAGGAGAAGCCACCCTGGTCGATCAGGTATGGCGTGCCGTCCGAGTTGCGCACGAGATATCCGCCGGCGGCGGCTTGGGCGAACAGGTTGGGTTCGTCGGGTGGTACGCCGGTGTTGGTCAGCATTGGATTGATGTAGGTGAGGACGCGGATGCCTGCCTGGCGCAGCTGCGCCACCATCTGACTCCAGTTGGGGTAGTGGTCCGGGTTCAGCGTCCAGTTCCACAGCAGACGGCTGCCGAACGAGGTCGTGCGCTGGCCCACCCAGTCCTGCAGCCAGACGCCGGCGAGGGGCACGCCCGCGGCGCGCAGCGCAGCGACTCTCGCCAGCACAGTGTCGGTACCGCCTTGGATTCCTACGATTGCGCCCTGGTCGACCCAGTGCGGCAACGGCCTCATGCGCCCGGCGTACTGGGTGTAGGCGCGGATTAGCTCGGCCGGGGTGCGGCCGAGCAGCACCTGAGCGTGGACGGTGCGCGCCCACAGCTGGCTGGCGATGCGGTCACGCCGGGTCAGGTCGAAGACGCCGTACTGGTCGTCCGTCCAGAAGAACCCGCGGTTGCTGCTCGTGAGGTACTGCGGCACCACCGCGTAGGTGGTGTTATAGGCGCCGCCCTGCGGAGGCGTAAGCTGGTTCTCGGCTTGGGTGACGCCAGGTTCCCCGCGACCGACTCCCTGCTCGCGGGTGAGGATCGGGACGACGCCGCCTTTTAGATTCCAGCGGGTCATCGCGCCAAAGCCGTGCACCGCGTCCCGGCGAGGCGATGCGGCGGTGAGCAGGACGGTAGTCGCGCCCGGCGCGCTCACGTGCACCGTCATCGCCAAGCGCACCCGTGAGGCGAGGCTGAACGTAACCGCGAAGCGCGCGCCCGCGCCGAGCGTCCCGCTGAGGTGCAGCGCGCGCCGGCTCAATACCGCGCGGGTGATCGTCTGGCGCCGCCAGCAGCGCGAGAACCGAGCCCGCACCTGATAGAACCCACCGCCGTCGGTGAACTGGACCGTGCCCTTGCCCGCGGCCACAAACGGGACACCAGAGACCGACGACCACAGCACGCGACCGGCGGACTGCACGCGCACTCCGGTGCGGTCAACGACGACGCTGAACGACCCGAGCGCGAACACCCCTCGACTCGCCGGCGCGATCGCCAGGGAGACCTTGCCTGACGGACAGGCCGCGACCGGCTGATCGGCCGCGTCGGCGGCGCTCGCCGCTCCGACGACCGACCACGACATCACCACTGCTGCAGCCACCGCCGCCGTCTGCCGCCGTCTC
>JAFAZZ010000186.1 GCA_019239375.1 Solirubrobacterales bacterium
GTCGCAGAACCCGAATTTGCCTCGATGCTGAAGGCCACCACCCGCGAGATCTCGACCTTGTCGCCGACACTACGCTCGGCCTGGGACGGCCGGCCACTGGCGCTCTTGACCCGCACCGCCCCGGCCCACGCCACCGATGCGCACATCTCGATCATCGGTCACATCACCGCCAGCGAGCTGCGCCATCACACCACCCGTGTCGAGCTCGTCAACGGCTTCATCAACAGGTTCGTACTCGTGGCGGTCCCTGTTGCCCGAGGGCGGCAACCCCGACCCGCTCAAAGACTCAGGTCTTATCCGCTACCTCGCCAGCGTGCTCAAACACGCGCAGACGGCCGGGCGAGTGACACTCGACCCCGCCGCCCGCGAGAGCTGTGGTGGAACACCTACCCCCATCTGACCCAGCCCGGCGACGGCCTCGCCGGCCAGGTCTTGGCGCGCGCCGAAGCGCACACCATCCGCCTCGCGCTCATCTACGCCCTACTCGACGCCCAGCGCCACATCCAGCCTACGCACCTACAAGCCGCGCTCGCGCTCTGGGACTACGCCGTCCGCTCCGCCACCTGGGCACGCGGCCAGGCAACCGGCGACCCGCTCGCCGAACAGATCCACGCCGCGCTCGTGCGCTCTCCCGACGGACTGACCCGCACCCAGATCAGCCATCTGCTGCACCGCAACCTCCCCGTCGACCAGCTCTCGCGAGCGCTCCACGCCCTCGCCGCCACCGGCCGCGCCCACCCGCAAGAAACCCACGCGGCCGGACCGCCCCACCGAGCTGTGGACCGTCCGCCCACCACACGCGATCTGAGGCACGGCCACACCCTCTCTCCCACCGGACTTGAGCAGAGTAACCGCGCCGGACGGCGGGGGCTGTCACCGAGCGAAGCGAGGGAAAGGAAGCGCAGCGACCTTGACAGCCACCCCGCCGGCGCCACCATCATCCAAGTCCAGGCGGCGAGAGGTCTCGCCGCCGCGAGGAAACCCGCCGCGCGGACTTAATTCATTTCTTCGTTCCCACCCCTGATCACCATCTTCGCTGGCGGCGCAATCACCATCCTGGATGTCCGTCAACACACACGCTGGTTTGGCTGGCGGCCTTGCGCGCGCGACGGTGACCCCCACGGGCTCCGAGAGGTTGTTGGGGCCGCGCGCGAGCTGCTCCCGGAGCTCGGCCGGACGGCTATGCCCAAGCTGGTCGAGAAGCTCTCGATCGAGTGGCCCCGGCCGCGCGTGTCGCATACGGACATCGCCGCGGGCGATGCCCTCAGCGAAGCCGAGCTCCGGATCCTGCGCCTCATGCCCAGCGGACCTCACCTATCGGGAGATAGGCGACCGCCTCTACCTCTCGCTCAACACCGTCCGCACGCACGCGCGCCGCATCCTGCGCAAGCTGGGCGCTTGCAGCCGAGCCGAAGCGATCGCGCTGGCGCGCGCCCAAGGCTTGTTGTAGGCGGCTGCGCCGCAGGCTAACCCGGGTGCTGACGTCCGTGAGCGCCGGCTCGCACGATCGGGGGGCCGCCTCGCTCAAGCGCGGCAACACCCAGCGGATGTATCACCGCCGAGGTCGTAGCCGAGGCGCGGCGCGGTACGGCAATGCCTGCGGATCAGGGCACGCTCGAGCTCACCGTCAGCCGTCGGCTCTGGCGCCGGATTGAGCGGACGGCGGATGCTCGCGAGCGGCCGCGAGAGGTCGGTGCCGAGGAAGGTGCCGACGTCCGTCAGCAGCGCGTCGGGCTCCGTGAACCACCGCTCGTAGCGGACGACGAGCACCTCGGGCCGGTCGAGGTGCGGGAGCATGCGCTCGTAGACGTAGTCGTAGAGCGCGATCCGGCGCATCGCGACGTCCGCCGTGCGGTGCGTCAGCTCGCGGTTCATCCGCTCGTTGAACGGGACCTCGTAGTCCAGCCCCTCGGCCAGGCGCCCGGGCGACCGGCGATACGACGCGATCGTCGTGCGTGGGTCCCGCACGCACACGAGGAACTTCGTCTCGGGCAGCCGGTCGAGATACCGCCATAGCACGGGGTACTTGACGGCAAGCACGTAGTCGTCGCCGACCGCGACGCGCGCGTGGTGCTCAGATTCCGTGCACGTCACGACGGCGCCGTCCTCGCGCAGCGCGCGTACGTCGAGATGGCCGCTGCGCAGCCAGCCGGTCTCGAGTTCGGCCCGAAACGACGCGAACAGCTCGGCGGGCGCCAGGCGCAGGGCGTCCCACGGCTCCATGACGCAGACCGCGCGCGGCGGCTGGAACAGCATCGCGGACAGCAGTGTCGTGCCCGATCGCGACGACCCGCAGACGATCACGTCGTCGGGCCCGGGCGCAGGCAGCGGATCGGCGAGCGCGTCGGGGTCGAGCGTCAGCGTCGCCAGCAGCTCCTCCCACGTCGGCGTCTGCGCTTCGCGCCTCACGCGCAGGGTTCCACACGCCATGGGTGTCTTACGCCGGCAGGAGGATCTCGCTGAGCTGCGCTAGGTGTTCGATCGTGAAGTCGGGCCTGTAGGTCGCGTAGCTGCGCTCGGGGTCCTGCGCCACGATCATGCCGCGGTGATGGCACGTCGCCATGCCGGCGGCGTGCGCGCCGACCATATCGTTCGCCCAGCTGTCCCCGACGAAGAGCGTCCGCTCCGGTGCGACGCCGAGCGCGTCGAGCGCGACGCCGAAGAGCTTGGGGTGCGGCTTGGCATAGCCGACCTCGCCGGAGATGACGATGGGCGCGAAGCACTCGGCGATGCCGAGCGCCGACAGCGACCGGCGCACGGCGGCGCCGCACGGGAAGTTCGAGACCAGCCCCAAGGTGGCCGCCGCGGCGATGTCGGCAAGCGCCGGGAGCGTTCGGTCGTCGAGCGCGAGCACGTCGACGAACAGCTCGTGGTAGCGGTTCTGGGCAGCCACAACGGCCGGGTCGTCGATGGCGAACGGCCGGCCGTAGGCCTCGGACAGCACCCGCCGCATCTCTTCGGCCGGCGTGTACTCGCGCTTGTCCTCCGACAGCGCCGGCAAAGGGCAGATGTGGTCCATCGCCCGGCCAAGCGTCGCCGCGCCGATCGGCGCCACCGCACACGACAGGTGCTCGGCGAGCGCGAAATGCACGGCCTGCATCTGCGGCCGGTCGTACTGCACCACCGTGTTCGCGAAGTCGAGCAGGACTGCCTGGAACCGGCTCATCGGCCGACAGCGTACCGGCGGCGGGCGGCGCGCCGGTCACGCGTGGCCTCCGAGCGTCCGCCGGTAGCCGGCTGCGGCGCTGTGGTCCTCCCAGACGGTCACCTCGAGCGCGACCACGTTGTGCGCGGCGGTCGCCAAGCGGTCGCTGAGGATACGAGCGAAGTGCTCGACGCTGGGATTGAGGCCGGCGAACTCGGGCAGCTCGTTGAGCGTGCGGTCGCGATAGCGCTCGACGATCGCGTCGAGCGCCGTGGCGACGGCGTCGATGTCGACGAGGTAACCGTGCTCATCGAGGCTCGGCCCCTCGTAGCGCGCCTCGATCTCATAGCGATGGGAGTTCAGCTCGTTCTCGCGGCCCCAGTCGCCGCCGACGAGAAAGTGCTGCGCGATGAGGCTGCGCCGCACCGTGACGCTGTACCGCGGCGCGGTCATCACGCCCCCGCGGCCCGCGCCGCACGCCGCTCGCCGCGCACGAGCTCGCGCAGCGCGCGCCAGCTGATGAGCTTGACGCCGAGCGCGCTCAGGTGGCGCGCCAGCCGGGGGTCGCGCAGAGCTTCGAAGTCCTCGACCCGCTGACGCCAGTCGAGCGCGGTCGCGCGCAGCTCGGGCGTATCCGCCGCCGGATGGGCCACGACGACGGTGATGCCGGGGGCAAGCTCCTCGAATGCGCGCTTCGCCCGAGCCAGCCCCCCGGCCGCGGGCTCGTCGAGCGCCAGCATCCGGAAGTCATCGAACACGGGCAGGCCCTCGCGCTCGCAGCGCTCGACCCGCGCCGGCGTCAGCGCCGCGAGCCAGCCGGGCTGCCGCGTCACCAGCACGGGGACCCGGCGCGCGGGTCCGAGCGCGAGGTAGTCGTCGGCGAGGCAGGGGTGCACGCACGCGCACATGTGCGTGTCGACGTGCGTGACGTCGATCCCGGCGGCGAGCGCGCGATCCACCTGCGCCTCGATCTCGGCGCGCGCGGCGGAGCGGTCGATGCTCGTCCAGGCGTTCTGGTGGCGATGAAGGTAGCCATCGTCGTCGATCAGGCCGCTCGCGCGATCGCGCGTCGAGAGCGGCCCCCAGCGGTAGCCGTCCCACTCGCTCGTGAGCGTCAGGTGCACGCCGACGTCGACATCGTCGCGGGCGCGGCAGCACGCCGCCACCTCGGCAAACCACGCGCACGGCACCATCGCCGATCCGGACACGCACAGCTCGCCGCCGGCGAGCTCGAAGAAGGCGTGGACGCTCGCGCCGGACATCCCGACGTCGTCGATATTGAGGAGCACGACGCGATCGTCCGCGCCGAAGCCAAGCTTGTGCAGCAGGGGATTGCTCACCTGCCGCGTCCGGTGCCTGGGAGCCGCAGCTCGTAGACGCTGTCGGTGATGGCGGCCGCTCGCAGCCCGAACCGCTCGCCGACGACGACGAGGTCGTCGAACGTCAGCGCCCAGCGGGGGTCCTCCTCGACGGTCCAGTCCATGCCGCGCTGGTCGGTGAGGATGCGACCCCCGGGGCGCAGGCACCAGACGTAGTTGTCGAGCATCCGGTGGAAGTGGAACTTGCAGCAGGCGAAGCTCGCGAGGTTGTTGTCGATGATGTAGTTGTAACAGTTGGTGATCGTCCGCACGAACTCGCGCGCGTACTTGCTCAGGAAGTGGACGGTGTAGCCGGGGATCGCGAGCGATCGCGCGTATGCCTGCTCTGGCTCCCAGACGGTCAGGCCGTCGATCAGCGCGACGCGCGAGGCGAACCGCTCGGCCAGCTTCGAGTTGCCGACCCCGACGTGGAGTATGCACTGGTCGGCGCCGGGCGCCAGCGCCTCGAGCACGTCCTCGATGCGCGCCTGGTCGACCGTCGTCTCGAGCCCGAGGTGGTCGATCCAGCGGCGGACGTCGGTCGCCAGTCCCGGGTGCTCGAGCCGCCGGCAGACCTCGCGACAGCCGTCGTAGCGGGCGATGTCGGGCGCGGCGCTCATAGGACAACCTTTCGATCGTCCTGCTCACCAGCGAGATCGCCCACACCCTGCGCACCCGCCCCGACGGCAAGATCTTCCTGTCGTGCTTCGAAGACCACAAATCGGCGATCTGCGCCGCCACTCTGCTCGCAAAGATGGGCGACAGCCGCGAGCGCTACCCCACCGCCGCGCACCTCGCCGCCGACTCGCGAATGGCACCCATCGCCGTCGAGTCCGGTCGCAAAAAGCTCGCTTGCTTGCGCCGCGGATGCGACCACCGCCTCCGCGACGCCACCAGCGCGCTCGCCGACGCGACCCGCCACTGGCACCCCTGGGCACACAGAAACTACGCCGACGGCCAACGACAACTTCTCGTCGTCAAGGGTTGATGTCATGAAAGGTCGGGCGGGCTCCGGCGGTCCGGTCGGCGTGCGTCGGCCGGGCGGCAGGAGGTCGGCCCTCCGCCGCGAACTGCATCGTTCGAGACCGTGCGGATTGCGCCCGCGCGGCCGGACAATTCGAGAGGAGGACCGACCGTGAGTAACCCTACGCGCTGGATCGGCATCGACGTGCACCGCCGGCGCTCGCAGATCGCGATCATCGACGAGCACGGAGAGCTGACGCTCTCGCGCCGGATCGTTAATGACCCGGGCACGTTCAAGGAGCTGCTCGGCGACCCGGACGCGAGGCACGTGGCGCTCAAGGCGACCTACGGCTGGGAGTGGCTGGCCGACCTGCTCGAGGAAGCCGGCTACGACGTGCACCTCGCGCATCCGCTCAGAACCAGGGCGATCGCCGCCGCCCGGGTGACGACCGACGCGGTCGACGCGCCTACACTCGCGCATCTGCTGCGCACCGGGCTTCTGCCCGAGGCGTACATCGCCCCGGCCGAGCTGCGTGACCTGCGCGAGCTGCTGCGCCACCGCGCCGTGCTGACCAGGATGCGCACCGCGGTCAAGAACCGCGTGCACGCGCAGCTGGCCCGCCACGGCATCCGGCCCGAGCACACCGACCTGTTCGGCAAGGCCGGCCGCGAGTTCCTCGCCGCCCTCGAGCTGCCCGAAGGCTCGCCCTGGCGGCTGGACAGCCTCATGTCGCTGAGCGCTGACTTTGACCGCGAGATCACCGCCACCACCGGGGAGATCGACGCGCGCGCGAAGGCTGATGAGCGCGTGCCCGTGCTCTGTCAGATCCGCGGCGTGGGCCGCTACACCGCGATGCTGGTGGTCGCCGAGGTGGGCGACGTCAAGCGGTTCCCCACCGCCCGGCACCTGTGCGCCTGGGCCGGGCTCA
>JAFAZZ010000334.1 GCA_019239375.1 Solirubrobacterales bacterium
GGAGGACGCGAACTGGTCGATGCTGTAGTGGGCGCGCTGGTTGATCCCCAGTGAGTTCGGCGAGGTGTTGAGCACGGATAAGCGGGTGACCTGCTCGATCGAGGCGATCCCGGCGGCGGCGTTGATCGCGATCCGCTTGCAGGACGCCCTCGATCCCTATTGATCCCATCGCGATGAACACCGTGCGAACCCCGTCAAATGCCTCGGTAAGGTCGCACGGGTCGTCCAGGCGCGTGGCCCGGATGTGCAGCCCAGGTGGGTCGCCGAAGGCGCGCCGGGCCTTGCCGGGGTCGCGCACGAGCGCGGCGACCGCCTCGCCGCGCGCGAGGACGCCGCGGACGATCTCGCTCCCGACGCGGCCGGTGGCGCCGATCACCGCGGTGGTCATCGCGTCTCCTTTCGGTAAAGCTCGATCGGCTCCGCCGCCAACCGCACCTGCTCCACCACGCTGCGCCCTGACGTCCATGCGGCCGGCACAGGGCGCCGGCGCCGCTCATCGTGCTTCCGTCGACTCGCCCAGCAATTTTGCCGCGTCGTGGCTGAGGAAGCACTGCGCATGGGGAGTGCCGGTGAAGTGCTCGCCCATGAGCTGCGACCAGAGCCGCACCGAGCGCAACGGGCGGTGGTTGACTACGATCCGGGGCGCTTGGCCAGCTTCGTTGAAGCGGCCGACCACCACACTTCCTATCGGTTCACCCCGCACAACCGACGTGTAATCCTCGACGAACCCGTGGTCTCCGTATGGGCCGACGAAGTTGAACTCCTGATACTCGTACAGAGTCCGCGCAAAGCCGAGGATGGCCCGGATCGTCTCGGGTCCCTCAGCGATCCCGGTCAGCACCGACCCTTCCATGGTCACATCCTCCGCGAGGTTGTCCAGCCATTCTGGCCGGTAGTCCCGGCGGTGCCTGCTCGCGTCGCCGCTGCCCAGATACGTGTGGTGCAGCGGTCTTCCTCGGTCTTCACGCGAGCGCGCACCTGCCGATCTCTGGCTACTCGACCTATCCGAACGTGAACACATAGGCCTCGGCACCTGGGGCGAGGAAGGTGATCTCGAGCGTCCGGTCGCGCACCTCCCCGGACTGCCGGATGAGCTGGTAGAGACGCCCATCCCGGAGCAGCCCGGTGCCGTGCTCGTCTACGTCGATGCCGTGTGATGCCCGCGGGGCCCCGGCGTCGAGGTTGACGCGGAAGGGGAGCGGATCAGGCCCTCTGGAGGACAGCACGATATGCGCGTCGCGCGCGTGGAAGCGGTACCCGATGCTCCCGCCGGCCCGCTCGAGGGTGATCTTCTCGCGCCCGACTGTCCACTCGCCGGTGAGCGCCCATTCATTGAGGCCGAGGCGCTCGGGCGGCCGATAGCTGCGTCGCTTCTCGAACTCAGCGCCGCCCGGAGATGCGAACTGCTCGCCACGCTCGTAGCCGACATACGTCTCGGGCGAACCGAGCTGGTTCCAGTCGGCCTCGGCTTCGACACCCGTGCCTTGTACGGAGATCGTCTCGCGCTCCACGCCGAGCAGCCGCTGGATGACCCGCTCCGATCGCTCGTAGCGTCCTTCGCCGAAGTGGTGCTCGCGGACGATTCCGTCCCTGTCGACGAAGTAGAGCGCTGGCCAGTAGTGGTTGTCGAACGCCTCCCAAATCGCATAGTCGTTGTCGACTGCCACCGGGTACTCGATCGCGCGCTCATCGATCGCCCGCCGGACACCATCGACCTCATGCTCGAACTGGAACTCCGGCGTGTGCACGCCAACCACGATCAGCCCGTCGTGACGGTAGGCCCGCGACCAGGCACGGACGTACGGCTCGGTCCGCAGCCAGTTGATGCAGGTAAGAGTCCAGAAGTCGACGAGCACCACTTTGCCTTGCAGCTCGGCGGGACCAAGCGGCTCAGAGTTGAGCCAGGCGGTCGCCCCGTCGAGCGGGGGCATGTGTAGACGTTCGAAGATCGTCATCTACCGAACCGGACGTGTATGCGTCGCGGAGCTCAAGCACCGATGGCCCTCATGACTTTTACCGACCATGACCCTGTCGTTCCAGCTCGCGGATGGCACCGGCGAACGCCTCCGGAGCCTCCTGGGGGAGGTTGTGTCCGATGCCGCCCTCGATCGTGCGGTGCGAGTACGGTCCCGAGAACCTCGCGGCATAGTCGCTTGGCTCCGGGTGGGGCGCGCCATTGGCATCGCCTTCGAGGGTGATGGTGGGCACGCGGATCATGGGTGCTTCGGCGAGTCGCTTCTCCAGGTCGATGTGCTCGGGCTCGCCTTCGGCCAGCCCGAGCCTCCAGCGATAGTTGTGGATCACGACCGCAACGTGATCGGGATTGTCGAACGACGCGGCGCTGCGTTCGAACGTCGCGTCATCGAAGTTCCAATGGGGTGACGCGGTTCGCCAGATGAGCTTGGCGAACTCGCGTCGATACCGGTCGTAGCCGGCTCGCCCCCGCTCGGTGGCGAAGTAGTACTGGTACCACCACTGAAGCTCAGCCTGTGGCGGCAATGGGACCTTCCCGGCTTGTTGGCTGCCGATCAGGTAGCCGCTTACCGACACGAGGCCAGTGACGCGCTCCGGCCAGAGCGCGGCGACGATGTCGGCGCTCCTCGCTCCCCAGTCGAAGCCAGCGACGATGGCCCTCTCGATCCCGAGAGCATCCATCAAGGCGAGGGTGTCGAGCGCGAGCGCAGCCTGCTCCCCGTTCCGGACCGTCGCCTCAGACAAGAACCGCGTGGTGCCATGCCCTCGGAGGTATGGAACGATCACCCGGTAGCCGGCAACAGCGAGCCGAGGTGTCACCTCTGCATAGCTGTGAATGTCGTAGGGCCAGCCATGCAGCAGGACGACGGCGGGGCCATCAGTTGGACCAGCGTCGACATATCCTACGTCGAGCACACCCGCCTCGATCTGCACGACCCGGCCGAACGAGCCCGTCCGCGACGCGTGGGTCACATTTGTCGCTGCCATGGTCTCCCTCTAGATTTACGGGTCCCGCCGGGTGGAAGGTTTGGCTAGCCGACCGCGGCCGCTCTCCTGACCGCGGCGAGTGCCTCCAGGATCACGTCGGCCACGGCCCCAGGGCGCGAGATCATGACCACGTGGGAGCCCTCGACCTCGGTGATCGTGGCGCCTGCTCGTTCCGCCTGCGCGCGGATGACGTCGGTTCCCGCCGCCTTGTCGCCAGTGGCGAGAACGGTCCAGGAAGGCAGGCGCTTCCAAGCGGGCGGGCCTGTGGGCTCAGAGAACGCTGCCTCGGCCACAGGACGCTGGGTCGCGGCCATCAACGCCGCTTGCTCGGCCGGCAAATCGGCAGCGAAGGCGTCGTGGATCTTGGTGGGATCGATTGCCAACTCGACCGCCGTGCCGTCTGCAGTCGGGTATTTGAGAGGGGACAGCGCGCTATTGAGCACGCTGTCCTTCGAGCCCGCCTCCACCTCGCCCAACTTCTCGCCTTCTTCGGGGGCAAACGCGGCCACGAATACGAGGCCGACGACATTCTTCGCTCCGCTCGCCGCATTCGTGATCACCGCCCCGCCGTAGGAATGGCCCACGGCGAGAACCGGGCCCGGCGTCTGCTCGAAGAAACTGGCTGTGTAGGCGGAGTCGTACGCGATCCCGCGCAGCGGATTCGCCGGCGCCGTGACCTTCACGCCCTCGGCCTGTAGCCGCTCGATGACGCCGTTCCAGCTCGAGGCGTCGGCAAACGCGCCGTGCACGAGCACGACGGTCGGGGTTTCGTCAGACATGTCTGGTCCTTTCGTGCTAACGCAACGCTCGGAAGCTCGCCCGCATTTCTTCGGAGAAGAGCCGGGGCTGCTCCCAGGCGGCGAAGTGGCCGCCTCGGTCGAGCTGGTTGTAGTGGATGAGGTTGTGGGGGTACGCGCGCTCGGCCCAGCTGCGCGGAGCTTGGTAGAGCTCGTCGGGGAAGACACTGATGGCGAACGGGATGGTGATGTCCTTGGCGTCGAAGAAGTCCGCCTTGTTTTCCCAGTACAGGCGAGCCGCGGAGATCCCGGTGTTGGTCAGCCAATAGAGGGTGATGTTGTCGAGCAGGTCGTCACGTGTTAGGTCGCTATCGAGGCTCCCATCGAGCACCCCTGCCACGAGACCGGGCTGGCCTGTGCCGTCGCCGTGGTCGAGCATGAACGCGGCGAGATCGATGGGTGAGTCCGCCAACCCATACAGCGTTTGCGGCCGCGTCGCCATGATCAGCGCGTACGCCACGTGTTTCGCATAGAAGTCGCTCAGCTGCTCGTACGCACGCATCTCCTCGTCGGACAAGTTAGGCGGCGGTGGCTCACCCTGCTCGAACCCGCTGACAAGATCCGGTGGGGCGGTCCCAGGCATATTGGAGTGAATGCCGATCAGCTCGGGAACTGCCTGCACGCCCATCGCCTGGGTGACCGCGGCGCCCCAGTCGCCACCCTGCGCGACGAAGCGGGTATATCCCAGCCGCTTCATCAGCTCCACCCAGGCACGGGCGATACGCGTAGGGTCCCACCCTGTGCTGGTGGGTTTGGCAGAGAACCCGTGGCCCGGCAGTGAGGGGATGACCAGATGGAAGGCGTCCGCTGCGCTCGCGTCGTGCGCTGTTGGATTGGTTAGCGGGTCGATGATCTTCAGCTGCTCGATGATGGATCCGGGCCACCCGTGCGTGACGATCAACGGCAGCGCGTCCTCATGCTGGGAGCGGACGTGGATGAAATGGATGTCCAGCCCATCGATCTCGGTGGTGAAGTTCGGGAGCGAGTTCAGCTTCGACTCGCACTGGGCCCAGTCGTAGTGGGTCGCCCAATACTCCGCGAGCTCCTGCATCATCGCGAGAGGTACACCCTGGGTGTCGTCGTTCACCGTCTCCGGTTCGGGCCACCTTGTTGCGCTTACACGCGTTCGCAAGTTGGAGAGCTCCGCCGCCGGGAAGGCGACTTGAAACGGACGGATCGCAGCGCTGCCTGCGGTTTCACCAGTAACTTGCTCATGGGTCACACTAGACATGGGGTTCTCCTTTGTAGCTACGGAGCTGGCTTGTACGCGCTGGTGCTCGCTTGGATCATGTGTCGGTCAACGACCCGTCAAGTCGCCCAGCATCGGCGCCAGCGCCAGTTCGGCCTCTCGCGTCTCCAGGCCTTGCTTCATCGCTGCTGCGATCCGCGTCTGAGCATCGGGGGCACGTACTCCCTCGCCGAAGAGGTCGGAGTCGCGACGAAAATCCTCGATGGGCGCGAGGTCGATCGCGTTCACCCGTTCTTTGACGATGGCGTGGCCCGCAGCTGGAAAGCCCGCGATTCGGCGCGCCAGGGAGCTGACGAAGCCCCCGAGCTCATTGGCCGGGAGGGCGCGGTTGATCCAGCCGTACCGCTCGGCCAGCTCGGCGCCGTAATCCTCGGCGCTGAGCAACACTTCCAGCGCTCGGCCGCGGCCCATGAGGCGGGTCAGGTGCTGCGTCGCGCCGCCGCCTGGGAGCAGACCGAATGCCGGCTCGAATTGGGCGAAGATCGCCGACTCGCGCGCCGCGAAGCGCATGTCGCAGGCGAGAGTGAACTCGCTGCCCGCGCCGCGGACCCGTCCTTCGATCTGGGCGATGGTGACGAGCGGGCTGGCGCTCAGGTAACGAAACAGCAGCGCGATTGATGCTTCGCCGGTGAGCTTGGCCGCCTCTGCTCGGTACTCGGCGACGCGGGTCAAGTCGACATGGGAGATGAAATAGTCCGGATCGGCGCTCCTGAACACGAGGACGCGGACGGTGTCGTCTCCCTCGGCGTGCTCGATCAGTTCGACTAGGTCGCGGACCAGTTCGGGGCCCAGCAGGTTCATGGGAGGAGCCGAGATGTCCGCGAACACCACGCCGCCTTCCCGGCGCACGGTGAGCGCCTCAAATGTCGCAGGAAACGCTTCGGCAGTTAGTGGCGCGTCTTGTCCTTGCATTGCTTCCTCGTCATTGCGTGGATCGCGCCAGGAATGCGTTGACTTCCACGGCGACCTTTGTCGGGTACTGGAGGAGGAACCCGTGGGACGCGTCGATGCCGACCGCTTCGACGATCCGCGTTTCGGCGCTGTTGCGGGCCGCTGGCACGCCGACGGCGCTCATCGCACATCCCGTCCGGCAATCGCCTGCAGGATGATCGAGGCGTACTCTTCCGGCGCCTCCTCCCAGATGAAGTGACCGCCATCGATGATCACCGCGCGGCTGTTCGGCAGTCGCGCATCAAGAAACTCAGCGTTGGCGAGCGGCACAACGCGGTCATTACGCCCGTTGATGATCGTGACGGGCGTCGTGATCTGCGGCAGCAGCTCCGCGAGCTCGGGCAGCTCCTGCGGATAGCGGCGGACATAGGCCATCGACTCGGCGAATCGGTCGCCGTCGTAGCAGTCTTGGTAGTCCGCGCGGATGTCGTCGGGTATTCCGCCGGCGATCGTGTCGACCGCCGCACTGACGATTGCGCGCGCGTCCATCCTTCGGTACTTGTCGAGGTCGGGATCGAGGACCCAGGATCGCAGCGGTTCTCCCAGCTCGATCGGGACCGCGGCTCCGCCGGTGCCGACGATCACGCTCGCGACCCGCTCCGGATCTGTTGCCGCCGCGAACAGAGCAGCCGAGGTTCCGACGTCCGGCGCGACGATGTGAGTCTTGCCGAGATCGGCGTCGGCGATGAGCTCGGCCAGGAATCCGCCCATGGCCCGCGGAGACATGAGGTCGTCTCGGCGCTCGGATGCGCCGAAGCCCGGTAGGTCGATCGCGAACAGGCGCGCGTGCTGGGCGAGCGTGTTCCAGATCGCTGCAAACGCGTACAGGCTCTCCGGCCACGGACTCGTGAGCAGGATCACTGGCTCGTGCGACCCGACAGTCTCGGCGTAACGGATGCGGACTCCTCCGACAGTTCGGAAGCGGACTTCCGGCAGGGTTGTCGACAGCGTGGCGGTCAGCCTCCTCGGTTGGGGCATCGTTCGCGCCCAGGCATGGCCGGGTCAACCCCTGGTCAGCTCACCGTCCGCGCGGGCGCGAAGAAGTCGATGAGTAGCTGGTTGACGCGATCAGGCTCGTCGTGGTGGACCCAGTGCGACGCGTCGGACAGGCGCTCGACCCGGTCGAGGTTGGGCACGTCGTCGCGGTGAGGCTCGGCAAGGTCGCGGCCGAGGTAGGAATCGCGTTCCCCCCAGATGACCAGCGTCGGCGCTGAAAGCGGGCGAAGCTTTGCTGCGGCTTCCTTCTGGGACTGTCTCACCGAGGCGCGGTAGTAGTTGATCATTCCGGCCGCTGCGCCTGGCTGCGACCACGCTTCGGTGTAGCGGTCCATCTCCTCCTGCGTGTACGCGGGGTTCGCGTCCTGCAGGAAGTGCCGGAAGAAATGCCAGTCTCTGGCGTGCACCACGTCCTCGGGCAATCCCGGTGTCGCGAAGAAGAAGAAGTACCAGGACTTCCGGAGCTGGCTCGGGTGGTGCAGTCCCTCTGAGAGGCGCCGGGGATGGGCAGCGTTCAAGATGGCGAGTCGGTCGACGACCTCCGGATGATTCATCGCGGTCGTCCACGCGATGGTGCCGCCCCAGTCGTGACCGACCAACCGCGCGGAGTCGGCACCGAGTGCTCTAATCAGACCGCGAATGTCTTCTGCGAGCAGGTCGACACCGTAGGCCCCGAAGCCCTCCGGCTTCGATGACAGGTTGTAGCCACGCGTGTCGAGGGCGACCACCCGGAAACCGGCCGCCGCGAGCGGCGCGATCTGCAGCCGCCAGCCGTACCAGAACTCCGGGAACCCGTGAAGCAGAACGATCATCGGCCCTTCCCCGGCCTCGACGTAATGCAGCGTCACGTCACCGACCTCGGCGTACCCCTCCCGCAGCTCGGTCCCCTCGTCGAGCCTCAGTGCCGTTGCGCCTTGCTTTGTCGTGCTCATGGGTACCTCGCGATGTCGAAGGGGCGGCTGCACGTGACGGTGGCATCCCGCGTCTCTCATCGCCCCCGTGTGGACCCCAGTCGGCACACGGGTGCCGTGGCGCGGAACCGGCCTCGGGCACGGCCTCGCAGCGGCACGAGCGAGACTCCTGAGCAGGCTCTCGTCCAACCGAGCTTCGTTCAGCGCAGCCTAGGCGGAGCGCGCCAACGCGCCCGCAAGTTCTCGGCGGGATTTGATCCCGAGCTTGCCGAACACGTGGCGCAGGTGCCACTCCACGGTGCGCCGGCTGAGGAACAGCCGCGCGCCGATCTCAGGGTTCGAGAGGCCATCGCGGGCTAGCTCCGCGATCTGCGACTCCTGCGGGGTCAGATCGTCGCGCGTATCTACGGTCCGCTTGCGGACGGTATCGCCCGTCGCCGAAAGCTCGCGCCTGGCCCGTTCGGCGAACGCTTCCATGCCCATCGAGGCGAAGCTGTCGAAAGCGATGTAGAGCTGGGCCCGCGCGTCGACGCGTCGGTTCATCCGTCGAAGCCACTCCCCGTAGAGCAGGTGAGTACGGGCCAGTTCAGCTCGTACCCCTGTTCGGCTGAGGTGGTCCACCGCCTCCTGAAAGGAACCCTCGGCACGGTCATCCTCGCTCATCAGGGCGCGTGAGCGTGCATCGATCCCGAGCGCCCAGTCGGTTCCGGTCGCGTGTGCCTTTCTAGCTAACCGTTTGGCTGCTTCCGCCGCGAGATCGGTCCGTCCGGTTCGCGTGGCGGGTTCGACCATCTCGCTGAGGCCCCAATTCTCCGCGACGACCTCTCGCTGCTCGCTCGCCGTGAGTGCCGCGGCCAGGGCGCCCTCATACCGGCCAAGCCCGTTATCGAGGACAGCGCGTGCGTACGCACTGATGGACAGTCCGATGCCCTCGCCGCGGACGTTCGCCTCTCGCTCGGTCGCCTCGATCAGGTTCGTCGTATCGACCTCTCTGCCCTGCCACGCCGCGAGGATCAACGCGCCGTATGGAGCAGACCGGATGCCCGTCGCCGCCTCGACCGATTCTGTCTCGGAGACCGTTGCGGCGGCGGTGGCGAGGTCTCCACAAAACACTAGGATCGGCGTGTGCGCGCTCAAGGCGAGCGCGAGTTCGGCGAGCGTTCCCGTCTCGCGGGCGATCCGGACGCTGGAGCGCGAGAGCAAGAGCGCGTGTTCGTCGTCCCAGATCTCGAGGGCGATGACACACCCCTGCCACAGCCAGCGCAGCCGTTCCTGGGCCGTGGCCTGCTCTCCGGAGAGCCGCAGCACCGCCTCGCGGCAGCGAGGGACGGCGGTGTCGTAGTCGTCGGCAAGGGCGACCAGCGCGTCAAGCAGCAGATCGGCGGCGGCCGGCTCGGCAAGCGGTGGGCGCGGAGCGGACCGTGCGGCCTTCGCGACCTCGGTAAGGCCAATACTCCCGTTGAGCCTGGCCCCGAACAGCGCCGCCGAGAAGGCGTCCACATAGGTCTCGCGGGCGACCCTGATGTCGAGCGGTTCGAGGCGGCGGGCCGCGGCCAGCAGAAGCGGCGTCGCGTCGGTGCCCCGGCTGGAGACAAATGCAAGCTGGGCCTGCAGCAGGTCGACCTGCGCCCGCTGGAAGTCTTCGAGCGGGCCGGCCTGCGCCATCGCCAGCAGGCGGCGAGCCGCGGTGAACGAGCCAGCTTGGAGACTGGCCTGAGCGGCGGCGAGCGCACGTTCACGGCGGTGCGCGGGGTCCGGAGTGAGCGCGACGGCGCGATCGAGGAACGCCGCCGTAGCGGCGGCGCCGCCGCGAGCCTGCGCTCGGGCTGCCGACCGCTCGAGCTCGGCGGCGACGTTCTCGTCCGGTCCTGTTGCGGCCAGCGCTCGGTGCCAGGCGCAGCGATCGGCGTCGGAACCCGGATCGCTCACCTCCGCCAGCGCTTCGTGCGCCCGCTGTCGGCTGCCGGCTGGCGCCGCGCGGTAGACCGCCGAGCGGACCAGTGGATGGCGGAAGCGTACGCTCGTCCCGATGTGTAAGAGCTGCGCAGCCACGGCGGGCGCGACCGCATCCATCTCGATGCCGAGCCTTCGGCCCGCACGCAAGACGAGCGGCGCGTCACCGACCGGCTCGGCGGCCGCCAGAAGGATCAGGCTTTGCGTAGCTTCGGGCAACTGGCTGATCAGCCGGATGTAGTGGTGCTCGATCTGCGCCGGAAGCTCGCCGGCGGCAGGAAGTTCGAATCCACCGGCGAGCTCGGCGGCGGTCATGCGCCCCGGCAGCTCCAGCAGGGCAAGCGGGTTCCCCGCGGTCTCGTCGACAATCCGGTCGACGATGTGGCTGTCGAGCCGGCCGGTTACGACGCCACGCAACAACGTCCGAGCGTCCTGCTCCGGCAGTCCCTCGAGCCGCAGCTCTGGCAGACCATTGAAGTCTGGTGCGGCGGCAGGCTCACGCACGGCGACCACAATCGCCACTGACTCCGCCCGCACCCGCCGTGCGACGAGCCCGACGATCTGGCGTGAGGCGCCGTCCAGCCATTGCGCATCCTCGACGAGACACAGCAGCGGCCGCTCCTCTGCCAGCGCGGCGAGCAGGCCGAGCACGGCCAGTCCAACCAAGAACCGGTCGGCCACCTCGCCGGTTGCAAGTCCCAGAGCGATGCTCAGGGCGTCGCGCTGCGGGGCTGGAAGTCCGTCTATCCGGTCGAGCATCGGTCCGCAGAGCTGATGGATCCCGGCGAACGCCAGCTCCATCTCCGCCTCCACGCCCGTCACCTCCGCGACTCGGTAGCCGGACGCCTGACGGGCGGCATAGCGCAGCAGCGCCGTCTTGCCGATGCCGGGCTCGCCGCGGATGACCAGAACCTCGCTCTCGCCACCGCGGACCCTCGCCAGCAACCGATCGAGAACTTCGCGCTCGCTGGTCCGGCCGACGAAGCTCGGCCCACGAATGGCGGCCATGGCTACAAACCTAACCATTCGTCGACGGCTCGTGGGGCGGCCAGAGAACGAAGGGCGTGAGGCGATGACTGCACCACGACGTCACGGCGATCGCGCCCTGCAAAGCGGCCCGCACGCTGAACACATGCATAGCTCTATGAGCGTCCCGCTTCCGGCTCCGGCCCGGGCATGGCGGCTCGGAGGCCGCTGCGCGAGTCGATCCCCAGTTTGCCGAACACCTTGTGCAGGTGGTATTCGACGGTGCGGGGACTAAGGAACAACTGCGTGCCGATCTGCGTGTTCGTGAGCCCATCGCGGGCGAGCCGGGCGATCTGCTCCTCCTGCGCCGTGAGCTCCTCCCGGATCTCCACCTGGCGCGTGCGCGGCTTCCCGCCGGCGGCGGCTAGCTCGCTCCGGGCGCGGTCGGCGAACGCCTCCATCCCGATCTCGGCGAACATCTGCTCGGCCGTCCGCAGTCGCTCCCGCGCCTCCCGCAGACCCTCTGTACGACGCAGCCACTCTCCATACACGAGATACGCGCGCGCGAGCTCGGGCCGGCGCGGCGTCCGGCCCAGCCGATCAATAGCCTCGCGGTAGAGGTTCTCGGCCGCGGGCCCGTCGGTTAATAGCGCTCTACAGCGCGCCTCGATGCCGAGCGCGAAGTCGTTGCCGACCGGCTGCGTCGAATCCGCAAGCTGCTCGAGCGCAGCTCGAGCCAGCCCCGCATTCCCGGAGCGCGCGGCCGCCTCGACGAGCTCCGGAAGGACCCATACCGAGGTCCACGGCCCGATGGCGTTCGCGATCACCTGGCGGGCTGCCGATGCCGCCTCGTCATACCGGGCGAGGCCGTTGTACAGGACCGCGGCGGCCCAGAGGGCCATCTTCGCCCCCTCGCCCTCGCCCTGCCCCGCGGCCTCGGCTTCGTTGATCGTGGTCTCGATCAAAGCGGAGGCTTCGCCTTCCCGCCCTTGCAGCGTCAGGAGCCGGAGTGCGGCGAAGGTCTGGATCCGACTCGTGGTTACGGCGGCCACGCGGTCGCTCTCCGCTATGAGGAGCTTGGCGCTCGAGAGATCACCGTTCCACGCCTTTTCTGTGGCCAGCGCGGAGAGGTGGATCGGCAGCTCCGCAAGCGCACCGGCGGCACGGACGATCTCTGCGTGCCTCTCCAAGATCGCGCCGGCACCGTCCGCGTCCCAAACGGCACTGCTGGCGGCCGCGACCCGCGGACCCAAGGGCACGACGTCTCTGGCGGGCATCCTGCCGAGCGCTTTCGCTGCGCGCTGCAACACCGGGGTTGCCGCGGTTCGCCCATCCGTGGTCAGCAGCGCGAGGCCCTCGAGCAGCAGGTCGAGTGGCTGCGGAGGCTCCGCCGCAGGCGGCAGGGCTTGCATGGCATGACAGATCTCGAGGAGGACATCAGCGCCTCCGTCGCCAGGCCCCATGGCGAGAGCGGCACCCCAGGCCGTCAGGTAGGCCCCTCGAGCGAGCTCCAGGTCGAAGGGCTCGAGCTGCGTCGCCGCTCTCAGCAGCATCCGCGCAGCATCTTGCCCGTGACTGGAGGCGTAGGCGAGGTGAGCGCGGAGCAGCTCCGCGCACGCGCGTTGGAACCCGCTAAGCGACCCGCTTTCTGCGGTCGCCAAAAGTCGCCGTGTCGCGTCGAAGTCGCCGGCCTGGAAGCTGACCTGCGCCGCGGCCAACGCGCGCTTAGCCTCGAGGACTGGGTCCGGGGTCAGATGGGTCGCCCGATCGAGCAGCGCCGCAGCGGCCGGAAGACCGCCCCGGCTCCGTGCTCGCCCTGCGGAACGCTCCAGCTCGGCGGCCACAGTTTCGTCAGGTTCGGCCGCCGCGAGGGCGCGGTGCCAGGCGCGGCGCTCGCCGGCGAGTTCGGGATCGCTTACGTCCGCGAGCGCGTGGTGGACGCGCCGTCGTTCGTCGAGCGACGCAGCTCGGTACACTGCCGAGCGCACTAGCGGGTGGCGAAACCGCACGCGGTCGTCGATATCCAGTAGGCCGGATTCTGTCGCCGGGACAAGCGCGCCAGGGTCGAGGGAGAGTCGTTCCGCCGCCCGCCACAGCAGCGGGGCGTCCCCCAGCGGCTCTGCTGCCGCTAGCAGCATGAGTCGCTGCGCCGCTGCAGGTAACGTGCTGATACGGCGCAGGTAGCGCTCCTGCAGCTGACTCGGAAGGTCGCGGGCGGCGGGTGGAGCAAAGCCTCCGGCTCGCTCCGAGCGGCTCATCGTCTGCGACAGCTCTATCAGCGCCAGCGGATTGCCCTTTGTTTCGGCGATGATTCGGTCCCGGACGCGGTCGTCGAGGGGGCCCGGCACCGCTCGCGACAGCAGAGCGTGCGCGTCGGGCTCATCTAAACCTTGGACTGGCAGCTGCGGAAGCCCGTCGAGCGCCCGGGTGGTGAGCGGCTCGCGCAGCGAGAAGATCATCGCCATCGGCTCCGCCACCAACCGCCGCGCGACAAAGCCGAGCGCCTGCACGGAGGCGGCATCGAGCCACTGAGCGTCGTCGACTAGGCACAGGAGGGGCCGGTTCTCGGCGGTCGCCGACAGCAGGTTGAGAACGGCGACGGCAACCAGGAATCGGTCCGGGACGTCGCCCGACACCATGCCCCACGCGACTTGAAGCGCGTTCTGCTGTGGCTTTGCGAGCACCTCGAGCCCGTCGAGGATCGGCGTGCACAATCGGTGGATCCCGGCAAACGACAGCTCCATCTCGGCCTGAATCCCTTCGACCTCGGTGGTGCGTAGTCCGGACGCCTGGCGCGCGGCGTATCGCAGCAGCGCGGTCTTTCCGATGCCGGGCTCGCCGCGGATGACCACAACGGCGCTCCGACCATCGCGCGCCTCAGCGAGCGTCGCGTCGAGGCGTTCGCGCTCCAGCGTCCTGCCGATGAACCCCACCCCCCGGGTGGTTGGCATAGAGCAAGTCTAAGCTGCCGCCGAGCCCTCAGCCAAGCACGCGCCTTCGCCACCTGTCGAGGAATGAGACCACGTCTTCGGGGGGCGCGCTCTCGACGCTGATCCCGCGCTCGTGTAGCTGGCGAGCGACTCCGGGCGTGACGGGATCAGCCGCGGGGACGCTGACGATTGCGCCGCGCGAACGGACGTGCCGCGCCGCGTTCTGGTAGAGGAGCGAGGCGCTGCATGTTGTGGTGTGGACCACAACGTCGATGCCCTCAAATGCAGCGATCGACTCGGCGAACAGACGCTGGATGTCGAGGTCGTCAGCGGGGTCGGCGCGCACGGCGACGACGTTGCCCCCCGCGGCCAGGATCTCCTCGACCGTCGCCTCGGCTGTCCGTTGATGCTCGAGGTAGACGATGACGATCGCCCAGCCCCAGTCTGTCAGCGCACGCGCGACCTCGCGGCCGGTTCCAGATGCGCCGCCCGTGACGATCGCCACTACGTCAGCGCGGAACTTCTGCGCGTTCCGACCATCGTTGCCGCTGCCAATCATTTCTTCACCGCTCCTGCCGGAAAGCGCACTGCCGTAGCAGAAACCGCGTCCTCGAAGGAGCCCTACCCGGTCGCCCAGAAGGAGCAGTGGTGCGCGTCGGAGAAGCCCGCCCAGACCTGCGGGCGCGGGGGTACGAGGGACATCGACTGCTGACCTTGATTGAACGCCGGCCAGGCCAGCGATCGTGTCGATGGGTCGCGGCTTACTGCGAAGCTCGTCCACGCCGCGCGCATGCTGGCGGCAAGTGCTTGCTGGTCGGCATCGAGCGTGCCAGGGATCGGCGTGTTGGGTTGGTCGAACAGGTATTGGAGCTCGGATGAGTGCGTCGCTGCCGGGGGCAGCGGCGCGAACCGCGGGGGCGCCTTGTCATCGTTGAACTGGTAGGCAAAGGTCGGCACACGCCTAGAGGTCCAACGGTCGACCCGCAGTGCCGGGCACGCGAAGTTCGCGTCGGAGACCAGCGTGCTGAAGGCGACCTCAGGCGACGGAAACGCTTCGAGCGGATACTCGGCCGCAATCGCGGCAGCGCGCGCGGTCGAAACGCCCAAGACGGTGGCGATGTCGGTCTGGTAGCTGTCAGCGGTTATGGGCTCTTCGGGGATGGGCACGAACGTTCCGCCACTGACGGTCACGTGGAGGCCGGCGACGAAGATCAGCTCTTCGCTGTGGTTGACGCCGTTGAGGATTGGCACATGGGCGAAGTGACCCGCGGCGAGCGCCGTGCCGATTGACTCGGGGAGGACCCTGCCGTCGATGACGCCGGGAATCGCGGCACCCGGGAAGTTGCTGACTAGGGCGTCGACCGGCAGGTTTCGCAGGCAGTCGGCCGCCTGGTCCGGACACCCTGCCGCGGCGGCGAACGCCTCGCCGGCGGCTTCGGCGGCGGCAAGTGGCTGTTGGTTCAATGCAAACGCGCCGCTCTGCACGATCGCCCGCTGGAACAACCCACGCGACCGATGCGAGATCAGCAGGCCGAGCACCGAAACGCCACCGGCCGACTGCCCGGCGATCGTTACGTTGTGCGCTTCCCCGCCGAAGTGGGCGATGTTCTGACGAACCCACCGCAACGCCGCGATCTGGTCCATGAGGCCGTAGTTGCCGGCCGGCCCACCCGGCCGCCGGGCGAGTGCGGGATGGGCGAGGAACCCGAGCGCACCGAGGCGGTAGTTGATCGTGACGACGACCATGCCGTTCGCCGCGAGCTTGGCGCCGTCGTAGTTGCGGGCTCCATCCTCGGTGAAACCACCTCCGTGGATCCACACGAGCACCGGCCAGTGACGGTCGTGGCGCAACGTCGGCGTGTACACGTTGAGATAAAGGCAGTTCTCTGAAAAGGGCGGCGGCGGCGCGAACGGGCTCCGCGGCTGCGGGCAGCTCGGAGCGAAGTGCGTCGCGTCGCGGACGCCATCCCACTCGGCCGGCGGCTGTGCGGGACGCCAGCGCAGGCTCCCGATCGGGGGAGCCGCGTAGGGCAGCCCCAGGAACTCGTCAACCCCGGACCCGGCTGTGCCGCGAACGGTACCGCCCTCGATACGCAAGATCGGGGCGGCATGCGAGCTCGAAGCGGCGGTGGCAGGACCAGTCTCGACAGCCTCGGCAGCGACCGACGTGAGCGCAAGCCCTGTCAGGACCGCGCCGAGGGCGCCGAGCAGAGCGCGCTTTGAGTGACTTGTTCTCATGATCTCGATCCCTTCTGCCTGGCCGGGGTGGAACGCACGCCACCGTGACACCCCGGCTCGTCGATCGCCCCCGTGGAGCCCCCAGTCAGCACGCGGGCGGCCGCGGCCGAGCATGCGAGGCCACCCCGCGGCACCGGCGATCCACGAACGGCAGGCCTTCTCCTCAGCCAGCCGGAAGCATCGGAAGCCGAAAGCCATAGAGACCGAAGGAGCCGCCGGGGTCGCCAACCGGAGTCGACCCGCGACCGCACTAGGGCCCTCACTGGCGCGAGACCTCGCCTAAACCGCGACCTTGCCCTGCAGTTGCAGCGAACAGGAAGGAGAGCTGATGGCGGGCTTCGACTACGACGTGGTGATCATCGGTTCGGGGTTCGGCGGAAGCGTCGCCGCTCTCCGTGCCGCGGAGAAGGGCTACCGGGTCGGCGTGATGGAGTCCGGCCGACGCTGGAAGGACGAGGACATCCCGAAGACCCAGTGGGACTTGGCGCACTTCGTCTGGTTTCCCGCCGCGGAGCTCTACGGAGTCCAGCGAATCGAGTACCTCGACGACGTGCTCGTGCTCTCGGGCGCCGGCGTCGGCGGCGGCTCGCATGTATATGCGAGCACGCTGTACGTCCCACCGAAGCAGTTCTTCGATGCGAAGGAATGGTCCGGCATCGCCGATTGGGCCGACGAGCTGGCGCCGTACTTCGACCAGGCCTCGAGGATGCTCGGTGTCGTCCGTTACCCGTACCTGCCCACGGACGTCGACCGGGCCATCCAGCAGGTCGCGAACGACATAGGCAGAGGCGAGACCCATAACAAGGCTCCCCTCGGCGTCTACTTCGGCACGCCGGGAGTTGAGGCCGACGATCCGTACTTCGGCGGGGCCGGGCCGCGGCGCACCGGCTGCATCTCATGCGGCAACTGCAACAACGGCTGCGGCCACAACGCCAAGAACAAGCTGACGACGAATTACCTCTATCTGGCCGAGAAGCTAGGCGCGCAGGTTCACGAGATGCATGAGGTGTACGACCTTGTGCCGCTCGAGGGAGGCGGGTTCGAGGTGCACGCGCGTCATCCCGGCTGGGCGCAACGCGCCGGGCGCGTTCACCGCAAAACGTATTCCGCCGAGCAGGTGATCGTGGCCGCCCACGCGTACGGGTCGGCCAAGCTCCTCCATCACATGCAGCACACGGGTCGCCTTTCCGGCCTGTCGAGCCAGCTCGGGAAACGTGCGCGGACCAACTCCGAACAACTTCTCTACATCACGCGGACGCACGAAGAGTGGGAGCGCGATCGGGAGAGGATCCACATCATGCCGGGGTCGGTCACGATCACCTCGGGCACCTGGCCGGATCCAGTGACGAGCATCGAGCCGACCTATTGGGGGCTTGGAAGCAACGTCTTCGCATTCCTCGGGACTTACCACCAGCACGGGGAGCAGAAGCATTCGTTCGAATCCTGGCTCAAGGAGATCCTCAGACACCCGACCGAGGAAATCCTGCCCGCCGACCCTCGCCACTGGTCGGAGCGGTCCTTCGTCGCGCTCTGCTCGCAGACGACTGACACCTCGATTGAGCTGTACTGGCATGACGGGCTGCTCCACAGCAGGCCTTCCGGAACCCCGCCCTCGGTGCACGTCCCGGCGATCGAGAACTTCGTCGACCGCGTGGCTGAGCAGCTGGGAGCCCACGAAGCGGCGCTCGCCACCGAGGTCATCAACCGCAACGCCTCCGCCCACTTCGTCGGCGGCATCCCGATCGGCGAGAGCAGCGACACCGGCGCTGTCGACCCGTACTTGCGCATGTTCGGCCAGCCCGGCCTCCATGTCATGGACGGGAGCGTGATGCCCGCCAATCCTGGAGTGAACCCGTCGCTCTCGATCACGGCCATCGCCGAACGCGCAATCTCGCTCTGGCCGAACAAAGGCGACGCCGACACGAGGCCACCACTGGGGTCGGGCTACGAGCGCGTCGCCCCGATCATGCCCCACCGTCCGGTCGTCCCCGTTGGGGCTCCAGGTGAGCTGCGACTCGACGCCACGAAGGAAGAAGTTATTCCCGCGTACCCCTACTGAGTCACGTCCGACCGAAAGAAGAAGCCATGACTGTAACTAAGGCGTTTCGCACGGTAGGCCCCGCCGAGGCGATCCCGCACGAGTTTGTCGTTCCGTACTACCTGGATGACCTTCAGCGACGGATCTCGGTGGCACGGGTCGACGACCGCTTCTACGCGTTCGATGACCTGTGTACTTGTGCGGAACGAGCATGCCCGCTCTCCGGCGGACTGCTAACAGGCACGACGCTCATGTGCCAGTGCCACGGCTCCCGGTTCGACATCACCACCGGAGCCGTAATCACAGGCCCAGCGACCGAGGCGCTGCACGTGCACGAGGTGCAAGAAGTTGACGGCAGCGTTCAGATCCGAGCCTGATCGAGATGAGAACCGCACCCCTCTCCGGGGGCACGAGACTCGAACACCACCCACGTTGACGCGCGGCCGCTGAAGCGCCGCTGAGCATGATGGCGAACACCCCACCGACGTCTAAGGCAGTCGCGATTGTGCTCGTGCCCGCGCTGGTGCTAATGCTCGCGTTCGCGTTCTTCTACGTCGGCGCCTTCCACGATCCCACGCCACACCACGTGCGCGTGGCGATCGTCGGGCCGCCCGCCGTCGCGGCCCAGCTCAACCGCCTGCCCGGTGGCGCGCTCGATGCGCGCCAAACCTCATCTCGCGCTGATGCGCTCTCACAGATTAACGATCGCGAGGTCTACGGCGCCTATGAGCCAGCTGCCAACCGCCTCTTTGTCGCCTCGGCCGCGAACCGGGCGACCGCCGTCGCGCTGGAAGCGACGTTCAACCGCATTGCCGCCGCGCAACACCGTGCAGCCGTTCAGGTCACCGACGTCAAGCCGCTGCCGCCCAAAGATCCCAACGGCACCGCGGCGTTCTACGCAGTCATCGCCTGGATGTTCGGCGGCTACATCGGCGCAACGCTGATTGGCCTGATCGGGAGCCCACGCAGCAGCAGCAGGCAGCGCGCCACGGCGCGGATGGGGGCGCTCGCGGGGTTTGGCATCGTCGGCGGGATCCTCAGCGTGGTCATGCTGCGCGCGGCCTTCGATGTGTTCTCGGGCCATGTGGTCGCGCTGTGCGCAATCGCAGCGCTGACCATCTTCGCCAGCGGCGCCGCCACGGCCGGTATCCAGGCCGCAGCCGGCCCGGCAGGGACCGGGCTCGTCATTCTCGTCTTCGTGATTCTCGGCAACTCCGCGTCAGGCGGACCGTTCGCCAGGCCACTGCTCCCCGGCCTGTGGAGAACGATCGGCGGCGTGCTCCCGCCCGGGGCCAGCGTCGACCTGACGCGGTCCGCCCTGTTCTTCGACGGCGCGCGAATCACGGGCCCAATTCTCGTGCTCGTGGGGTGGGCGGTCTTCGGCGCACTGCTCGCGTTCGCGCTCGGCGGCCGCATCATGGACCCAGCCGACACCGAGGCAGCGGCCGCGGCGGGAGCAGCCGTGTGAGCACGACCTTCGCATCGTCTCTCGGCCCGCACGTGGTCGAGTCACTTTCCGAGAGCTGCTTACTTCCAAGAGCTCGTCGAGTAGGAGGGCGTCACAACATGAAGGCCGGCGGGCCGCCCCGGCCGGACGGCAATCTGACGCTGCCCCCTGAGACGAGTAGCGACGCTCGGTCGCTCGGTCGTGCAAGTGTGCATGCGGTGCTCGAAACCAAGATTTTCTGCCGGCAAGCATCCGCGACCCGTGGTGATCTTCGAGTGGGATCTTCGAGTGGGCGTCGAACTCGACCCGCAGGACGCCGGCGACTGGTGGGACACCTCGCGCCGGCGCAAGTCGCCGCAACGTTCGAACGCGCCGGCGCTAAGCGGCGCTGACGAACACCACGTCGTTTTTCTCGCCGTCATGTTCGAAAGCTCGGAACTTGGTCGCCGCTTTCGAACGCTACGGCGATGCTTCATTGGGTCTGCGGGCGCAGACGGCGACAAAACGCATGCGGTCGATCGCCGGCGCGGGCGATTGCATGCGTTTGGTCGATTTAGTCGCCAGAACGCAAGGAAGCGGCTCGATTCGCCACCGAATGCATGCGATTTGGTCGCCGCGCGCGCCGGTGCGGGTTAATCCAGACGCCGTTTCGCGGCAGACGGCATCAGGTGGATGCGGACGTTCAAGCACGGTTCCGCTAGGTCTGGCAGACGATTAACTGTGCGCGTTGTCAGGTGATGGCGAGCCCAAGCTGATGTGGCACCGCCGTCGGCGCGGAAGTTCGAGCCATGCGTCGGAGGATGCGCGTGGCAAGTGTTGCTGGCTCGCCCCTCATGTGTTTTGATACGACGCCACCACGTAAAGGAGGGGTGATGTCCGGACGGCCGCGTTCGCGCGCGCCGTTGGCGCTGGTGGTGGTGTGTGGCCTGTGCGCACTCCCTGCTTGCGCGCTGGCGCGAGTTGTTGTGGAGGGGGTTCCTCCTGAGCCGACGGCGTTGGCGGTGACAGCGCCAGGTCCGCCGCGATACGTCTATGGCAACGATGGTCGGGGGCACATCGACTACGACCTGATGATCACGAATGCCTTCACGGCCGAGGTGACGCTCAGGTCGCTGACAGTAAGCGGCGGGGGAAGAACGCTGCTGAGGCTCACAGGCCCGGCGGTCGCCGCGCACACCCACGAGATCATTGCCGGCAAGCCCTCGGCGCGTATTCCTGCCTCAGCGACGGTGGTGACGCTGCCTGACGTTGTCTTGCCCCGCTCTGCGGGGCGGCGAGTGCCAACGGGGCTGACCACTCGGATCGACTACACCATCCCACGGACCGCGCAATTCCGGGCGCTGATCGGCAGCACGGCCGTCACCGGGCCCGTCCTCCGGACCGATATGCGAAGGCCGATCGTGATCGCTTCGCCGGTGCGGGGGTCACACTGGCTGGCCGCTAACGGATGCTGTGCCGATCCTTCCTCGCCCCACCGCAACTTCGTGGTCTCGGCGAACGGGACGTACGTGGCGCCGGAAATGTTCGATATCGACTGGTCTCAAGTGATCAACGGCTCGTTTTTCAGTGGGGACGGCAAGGAGCTGAGCGACTATCCGTTTTTCGGCGCCCCGATTTACGCCGTGGCCAACGGAACCGTCGTCTCGACCATCAACGACCGGCCTGAGGTGCCGCCGTTCGCGGCACCGTCCGGCAACTCCACGGTGCGAAAGCCTCAGGACTTCGGCGGCAACCAGATCGTCGAGAAGATCGGACCGGGGCGGTACGCGTTCTATGCACACCTGCAAACCGGCTCCGTCATGGTCAGACCCGGCGAGCATGTCCGCACCGGGAAACCAATCGGAAGGCTTGGCAACACCGGCAACACAACGCTTCCGCACCTTCACTTCGGCATCCACGATGGCCCAGATCCGCTGACCTCAAACGCGCTCCCGTTCGAAATCGATCACTTCACGCTGCAAGGGAACGTGACCCCTGCCACGACGCTGACCCACGTAGTTGTCGTCGGCCGATCGCGGCCGCAGCGACGCGCCTATCCACTGATGTTCTCGGTGTCCTCGTTTGCCGGGTGACGCGTAAGCTGCCGGGCGTTCTCGGCGCGACCGTACGGTCGGCGGTGCCATGGATGACACGCTCCGAATCGTCGAGGGTGTTCGCCCACGGGCTCGTGAACTGCGTGGCCGTCGGGCGATTGGTTCGCGGCCGCGGCCCAGCAGGGTCCCGCCTGACGATAGTCCTGCCACGAAGGCCTGCGCGGGATCGACCCTCTGCTTGCACCCCTCGGCGAGGAGACGGCGTGCGATCGCCGCCAGTACTCCCGGCCCCCGCCCCTCGCTGTTGGTGCGCGGGGAAGAACCAGTTCCAGACCCCCACGCGTTGCGTCGGCGCGGCTGACCGGGATAGACGACGAAGCCGTGACGGTCCGCAGTCTCGTTCATCGCGGTCGCGGCGGCGAACCTGAGATCGTTGTTCTCGCACGCCAGAAGCTCGCAAAGGCCGGTGGCCTACGCCATTGGCACAACGCGAGCGGATACGTACAGCACAGGCGCGAAGCGCTAGGGTTTTGGAGCTGGCTATGGCGCAGAGTAAGCGAGCAAGCAGCAGCCGCAGTTCTGAGCGCTCGACGCGTTCCGCCCGGCCGGGTCGCTCTGGGGAGGCGACGCGTTCCGCTCGAGCGGGTCGCGGGGGCGGCGGTCGTGCGCGGTCGAGCGGTTCTGAACGCGGTCGAGATTCGGCCGCGAAACCAGCCGCAGAGTCCTCGGCGGGCGGCGCGCTCCCCGGCGGGGCGGGGAGCGAGGAGCCGGATGTGTTTGTGGATGTGCCCAATGTTCACGTGGGCAGGCTTGAGATCGACGTGGAGCGCTTGGAGGCGCAGTTGGCGCTGCGGGCGCAGGTGGCGAACCTGGTCAATCTCGTCGCCGGGGTGCATGTCGGCGTCGATAAGGTGAAGATCGAGCTCGAGGAGGTCGACGCCAGCGCGACGATCACCGTCCGGCTTCAGAACGTGTACAAGATCCTCGAGCGCACGCTGGCGACGATCGAGGAGAATCCGGAAATTCTGCAGGGCGTGATTGACACCGCCGGCAGCGCGGTCGGGCAGGTCGGCGAGCTTGGCCGCGAGGCCACGAAGCCCGGGGGGGCGCTCAGCACGCTCACCTCCGGCCTGGGTGACACGCTCGGTGGCCTGGGCGACACGCTCACTCACACGCTGACAAGCGCCAGCGACAAGCTGGGCGGTAGGGGGCTGCTCTCGGCGGCCGGGCGGGGCGCGTCTCAGGCGAAGTCGAACGCCCCGCGGGCGGGGGATGGGGTGCTCGCCAAAGCCGCGGCGGGCCTCGCGGCGGGCGGGGCGGCCGGCGTGCTCGGTGGCGCGCTCTACCAGACGCAGAAGCGGCCACGCGTGCTGGGCGTACCAATCGGCCGGCCGCGCGGATTGGAGCGCGTCGTCAAGCGGCTCGGCGAGCTGAGCGGCCAACTCGAGAGCGGCCGCAAGGAGCTAAACAAGGCCCGCGCAGCGGCCGAGAAGCTGCTGCCATGAGCCACGCGCCGCGTCGCGATCCGCGACCAGCGGATCTCGAGATCGGCGGCGCTCTGCGAGCAGCGCAGGCGCGCTGGGAACAAACCGCTCGCACGAAAACCGTCGCCCGCGGCGACCTCGAGACCCAAGAGCTCTCCGAACGCGAACCGGAGCATCCAGATCGCGGCCGAACCTACCGCAACGTACGCCGCGTCTGGCAGTTTCGTGGCCGGCTAACCGACGCGGTGCGCCACCGACGATCCTAACCCTGCCAGACGAGCGAGCGCCTCGCAGCCGACTGAGCGACGCTCGACGCGGAAGTGCCGCTCGTCGAGCGTGGCGATCTCGATCGTGCCGCGTGGCTCGGCGAGCACAACGAGGGAGGCGTCGGCAAGCCGCAGGCCACGGTCGGCGTAGCGCTCGGCGACCGTCACTGCCGATGCGATTGCCCAGGCCATCATTCGAACGGCAGGCGACCCGCGGCGAGATCGGAACGCAGCGCCGTTAAGCGCTGCTCGGGTCCCCCGGGTTCAGACGAGGTGATCGACCTCAGCGACGGTGGCGCCGTCGAAAGCTCGTAGCTCACATTCTCGAGCCATGTAACGCGACGAGGAGCGAAAGCCAGCTCCAGCGTTCAGATCCCGAAGACGGGTAGGGTCAGTCGGAGTTGCAGGCGCAGGAGGCGCAGACGCATCCGCAGCGCAAATGTCGATCGATCGGGGTCAGAGATGGCGTGCCCGTCGAATATTCCGATCGCTGCCACCGGATCACCTTGTACCTCGGCGAGCAGCATCAGCCCCTCAGGCGGCTGGCTGCCGGTGAGCGCGGCAAGCCGCCTGATGCGCTCACCATCGGCTCCCTCGGCCACTGTGCCTCTGATAATCGTGGAACTCATGCGGCCACATTCAGTTCGAGCTCTTGGACCGCGATCTCGCGCATTCGGTATTTCTGCGTCTTGCCCGTGATCGTCATCGGGAAGGAGTCGACGAACTTCCAGTACCGGGGGATCTTGTAGGTGGCGATTTGCCCGCGGCACGCGGCGACCAGGTCCTCAGAGGAGGCCTTCGCGCCTTGGCGCAACCGGATCCATGCCATGACCTCTTCGCCGTAGCGCTGGCTGGGTACCCCGATCACCTCGACGAGGTCGATCTGCGGAAGCGTGTAGAGAAACTCCTCCACCTCGCGCGGATAGACGTTCTCTCCGCCGCGGATGATCATGTCCTTGATCCGGCCGACGATGCTGACGTAGCCGTCGGCGTCCATTACCGCGAGGTCACCGGTGTGCATCCACCCCTCGCCGTCGATGGCGTTGGCGGTCGCCTTGGCGTCGTTCCAATAGCCGAGCATGACGTTGTAGCCGCGCGTGCATTGCTCGCCCGTCGTCCCCCGCGGGATTGTCGAACCGGTGGCCGGGTCGATGATCTTGACGTCGACGTGGGGATGAGCGCGTCCGACGGTCGTAAGGCTCCTCTCATCGACCTCGTCGGCTCGTACCTGCGTCGCAACGGGAGCGGTCTCGGTCATCCCACACCCGATCGTGATCTGCGTCATGTGCATGCGGGCGCGGACCTGTTTGATCACCTCGACCGGGCACGGCGCGCCGGCCATGATCCCGGTGCGCAGGCTGGTGAGGTCAAACGTGTCGAGGTCCGGCTGCGCGAGCTGGGCGATGAACATCGTCGGAACGCCGTACAGCGAAGTGCACCGCTCGGCATCCACCGTGGCGAGGACCGCGTGGGCGTCGAACGACTCGCCGGGCACCACGATGCATGCCCCGTGGGTCATGGCCGCGAGATTGCCCAGCACCATGCCGAAGCAGTGGTAGAACGGCACGGGCACGCACACCCGCTCGTGCTCGGTGTACGTGAGCACCTCGGCGGTGAAGTGACCGTTGTTCAGGATGTTCCGGTGCGAGAGCGTCGCGCCCTTCGGCAGCCCGGTTGTCCCCGATGTGTACTGGATGTTGATCGCGTCGCTCGGGTCCAGCGACGCCTCCCGTTCGGTTACGCCGGTGCGGTCGACACAGGTGCCTTGCGCAAGGAACTCTTGCCACTCGCCGTCCAGCACGACGACCTTGCACAGGTCGGGACAGTCCGGGCGTACCTCGTCGATTATCGTGAGGTAGTCGGCGTCACGAAACCTCTGCGCGGTGAACAGCAGGCTCACGCCAGCCCTGTTTAGTGCGTGGCGCAGTTCGGCCGCCTTATAGGCCGGGTTGATCGTGACCAGGATCACGCCGACGCGGGCGGTGGCGAACTGGACGATCACCCACTCGTAGCGGTTCGGTGCCCAGACGCCGACTCGATCCCCCTTGTGGACGCCGGCGGCGATCAGCGCTCGCGCCGCGAGCTCGACCTGCTCTGACAGCTCGTTGTACGTCGCCCGGTAATGCTGGTGGGCGACGACCAGCGCCTCGCGGTCGCCGAAGCGCTGGGTGACGCTACGAAGCCGTTCACCGATCGTTTCCTCGAGCAGCGGCGAATCGGTCGGTCCTCGCTCGTAGGAGATGGGATGTTCGGTTTCGTTGCTCACGCGACGCTCCATCCCATCGGGCGCGAGAGGAGCGATCGGGCTGCCCCGGTTTGACCGCCTTGGCGCATGATCCGGTAGCGGGCGAGCCTCCGACGCCCGGTGAGCCAGGCGAGCGACTCAAGCTTGCGCGAATCGGCTGGGCCAGATGCGCGAACCGAAATAGCAGGGTCAGACATGTGGATCCTCCAGAACATTGGGGTACAGCGGACACGGCGGACCGTACGGTCGGCCGGTTGGCGTACTCGTAAAGGCCGGGTTGGAGCGGACGCCAACCGGGGCGTACGATGTGGCGTCATGGGACCTGGGGCGCCCAGCGGGCGGCTCGAATTTCGGATCCTGGGACCACTCGAAGTGGTTGCGGGAGAGCGCTTGGTCCCGGTCAAGCCGGCCAAAGCCCGCGCCCTACTGGCCGTGTTGCTACTCGATCCCGGGCGAGCCGTCTCGGTGGATCGGCTGATCGACGAGCTATGGGGGGACGCGCCTCCAGCTTCGGCCGCGGTGTCGCTGCGGGTGCTCATGTCTCGCCTGCGGGAAACGCTGGGGTCCTCGGGTGCGCCCCACGCGATCGAGACGCGCTCGCCGGGGTACGCCCTACACGTGCAGCGCGGCCAGATCGACGCCGGACGGTTTGAGGGACTGCTGGCGCGAGGACGCGAGGAGCTGAAGCAGGGTCACCCGGAGACAGCCGCGACGACCTTGCGCGACGGGTTGGGCCTATGGCGCGGTCCGGCGCTGGCCGACGTCTTCGACTCCTTGGCAGCTTCGAGTGAGGCCGCGCGTCTGGACGAGCTGAAACTGGCAGCGCTGGAGGATCGGGTCGATGCCGACCTGGCTTGCGCTCGGCACAACGAGGTCGTCGCCGAGCTCGAGCAACTGGTGCGGGCACATCCGTTTAGGGAGCGGTTGTGGCGCGCGCTGATGCTGGCGTTGTACCGCAGCGGGCGCCAGGCCGAGGCGCTCACTGCGTTCACGGAGGTTCGTGACCGGCTTGTTGACGAGCTCGGGATCGAGCCGTCGCCCGCGGTCCGTGGGCTGCACCAGCAGATGCTCGTGCAATCGCCTGAACTGTCACTCGCTCCGCCGGCGCCGATCACACCGACAGGCCCGCTGACCGAACACGTCCTGCCGACCGGCGTGGTGACGTTTCTGCTGACCGACGTCGCGCGGTCGACTCGCCTGTGGCAGCGCGCACCGGATGCGATGGCGAGGGCGCTCGAACGGCTCGAAGAGATCATTCGACAGGCCGTGACCGGCGCGGGCGGGGCAGCGGTGAAGAGCAAGGGCGAGGGGGATTCGACCTTCTCGGTGTTCGCGCGGGCCACCAACGCCGTCCGCGCCGCACTCGCGTTGCAGGATGACCTGGACGCGGAGGTCTGGCCCCAGGGGATCGAGCTTGAGCTGCGTGTCGCGCTCCACACCGGGGAGGCGCGGGAGCGTGAGGGCGACTACTTCGGCACCGCCGTCAATCGCGCTGCGCGGCTGCGGTCACTGGCAGAGCCGGGGCAGACGCTCGTTTCTGAAACCACGGCTCAGGTGGTCGGCGACGAGCTGCCGGCAGACACGACGCTGCTCGATCTTGGTCGCCGCGGCCTCCCGGAGCTTGCCCGCGACGAGCGCGTGTTCGAGTTGCGCGCGGGCGGGCGAGCGCCCGTCCCCGCGGTCGAAGAGTTCGCCCGCAGACTGCCCGATCAGCTCGTGGTGACCAGCCAGGTGTTTGTCGGCCGCCAGCCAGAGATCGACACCCTTTCCGGCCTGTGGACACTCGCCGTCGAAGGGTCGCTGCGAACCGCGCTGCTCTCCGGCGAGCCCGGCATCGGGAAGACGCGCCTAGCGGCCGAGCTGGCGCGCCGCGCGCACGCCGACGGAGCGGTGGTCCTGTTCGGTCGTTGCGACGAGGACCTCGGTGTTCCCTTCCAGCCGTTCTCGGAGGCGTTGAACTCATACGTCCAGGCGTGCCCGACAATGGAGCTCGCGAGCCAGGCCGGACGGGGAGCGGGTGACCTGGCCAGGCTCATACCGGACCTCGGAGAGCGGCTGCTCGGCATCCGACCCACAAACATCGGCGACTCGGAGGAGCAGCGCGATAGGCTGTTTGAGGCGGTGACCCGCCTGCTTGCCGGCGCCTCGCAGGTCCGACCCGTGCTGGTCGTGCTGGACGACCTTCATTGGGCGGCGCGGCCAACGCTGCTGATGCTGCGCCACCTGCTCCGACATCGCGAGCCGATGCGGCTCCTCGTCCTCGGTACCTACCGGGACACGGAGCTCGACCGGGCGCATCCGCTGTCGCAGGTCCTCGCCGACCTGCGACGCGAGCCAGTCCAGGTCGAGCGCCTGCGGCTGCGCGGGCTTGACGCCGACGCCGTCAGCGCGTACGTCGCCGCAACCGGCGGGCAGGCCGACGAAACAGGCAGCGTCGAGTTTTCGCACACCCTATACGAGAGCACCGAAGGCAACCCGTTCTTCATTGGCGAGGTACTGCGCCACCTCGTCGAATCGGGGCTCGCACGCCACGAAAACGGGCGTTGGGTCGCGGCGGCCGATTTCGCGGACGTAGGGCTGCCCGAGGGCGTCAAGGACGTGATCACCCGCCGGCTCTCGCGCCTCTCCGAAGCGGCGAACCGCGCGTTGGCCGGAGCTTCGGTAGTCGGCGCGACGTTTTCGCTCGCCGTGCTCGAGCATGCGGAGCTCGCCGGAAACCCGGACGAGCTGCTCGACGCGCTGGAGGAGGCTCTCCACGCCGGGCTGATCTCCGAGACCGGGCCCGCCAGCTACTCGTTCACGCATGCGCTGATCCGCCAGACCCTGTACGGCGAACTCACGTCGACCCGCCGCGTCCGACTTCACCGCCGCATCGGCGAGGCGATCGAACGCGCGCCCGGTGCCGACCAGCACGTCGAGGCACTGGCCCACCACTTCGCTGAGGCGGCGCTCGACGGTCAGATCGCCAAGGCGGCTGATTACGCGCTTGCGGCCGGTCAGAAGGCACTGGATCGACTCGACCCCGAGGAAGCAGCCGCTCGACTCGAGCGCGGGTTTGAGCTGCTCGATCTCGAACCGACGGCCGATCACGCCCGGCGAGCCGACCTGCTTCTGGCACTCGCTCAAGCGCGTAGCGAGCTTTTGGACATGGAGGGCAACCACGCGGCAGCGCTCGCCGCCGCTGATGCTGCACACGCGATCGGCTCCGCCGAGCGGCTGGCGCGCGCGGCGCTGGTGTACTGGCCGCCGGCCGGAACCGGCGTGGATGATCCGACGTTGCCGGCGCTCGTCGAGCAGGCGCTGGATGCGGTCGGCAACGACCATCCCACGCTGCGGGTCTTGCTGATCACGCGGTTGACGTTCTACCGCGCGTATCCGCTCGGGCAGGGCTTCGAGAAGGTCGACGAAGCGGAGCGCGCACTCGCGCTCGCCCGTCAGACCGGCAGCGACGAAGCACTCACCGCGGCGCTCAGACTGACGATCAGAACCTTGTACGGAACCACTCGCATCAGCGAGCAGGTCCCACTCGCCGACGAACTGCTGGCGATCGGCCGGCGGACGGGCGAGCAGCGGTCGGAGCTGCTCGGGCTCGCGTTCCGTCACAACGCGCACATCCAGCTCGCTGATCGCCCGGGGTACGAGTCCGACCTCCAAGAGCTCCGACGCCGCGCCGCCGAGGTAGGAACACGCCGGGCCAGGTACATCCTCGCCATCGCGCAGGGCCTACAGGCACTGATGGAAGGACGCTTCGCCGACGTCGAGCGGCTCTCTGAGGAGGCGCTCGCGGTCGGTGGCGTGCAGACCGACCGGCTCGCCGGTCATCCCGCTCGCCTCACCCGGCTTTACTGGGAGTACGGGCGGCTCGACAGAGCAATCGACACCAGCCGCGAATGGGCCCGGCGAATACGCGGGCACCCCATAGCAAGGGTGTCAACGGCCCGACTCCAGGCGGAGCTTGGCCACCAGGAGTCGGCGCAAAGCGTTGTTGATGAGCTCATGGCGAACGACCTCGAAGCCGTGCCACGCGACGTGCACTGGCCTTGCGTACTCGCTGACCTCGCGGCGCTCTGCAGCCACCTCCACGACTCTGAGCATGCGCGCCAAGTTTCCGCACACCTTGAGCCATATCGCGGTTACGTGGTACTGATGGGCGGCCACCTCTGTGTCGGCGCTGCCGACCGTTTTCTCGGCATGCTCGCCTACACCCTTGGCCAGTCTCACGACGCCGTCACCCATCACACAACCGCGTTCGAGCTGGAGCAGCGCCTAAAGGCCGCCCCACTCGCCGCGCGCACCAATTACTGGCGCGCCCGTGCGCTCCACGCTCGCGGCGCGCCAACCGACGAACAACACGCCGCGACGCTGTTGGAAGCTACGGTCGCCACCGCCCACGAGCTAGGCATGCTCGGCCTCGCCGCAGATGCCCAGGTGCTTCTAGAAGAGCTCAGCAGACGCTCGCTCGATGACGCGATGCCGCTCACCACTTGAAGCTGAAGCGCACGGGTGCTTCGCCTTTAGCAACGCTCTCGCCATCGTGCGATGGAGGTGCGCTGGGCGATCGTCAGCGAGACCTCGTGAACATCGAAGCGAGTCTCGGCCCGACCCCGCAACGGATGGCTGATCGGGGCCCGCAGGTCTTCTGAATCCTGCGAGGATCGGGAAAGCTCGCCGTCAGCCAGCGCGCGCTCTCCGCGGCCAACCGGGTCTTTCGTGGCCGGCGGTTCGCGGCACGCCGGGCTACCTAAAACGCCGGTGTCCGGCCGAACGGACGCGATGGCTACTACTGCGAGGGACAACGTGCGAATGCTCCGGAGCCGCGCGGCAGTGGCTGCACCTCGCAGAGCGCGGCATAGTAGGTGGGGGTGATGGCCGAGCGAGATAGAGGTCCGGAGTTCGCCGCTGCCGTCGAACCGCACCGCCGCGCGCTGCTCGTGCACTGCTATCGGATGCTCGGCTCGGCCGACGAGGCCGAGGACCTCGTACAAGAGACGATGCTGAGGGCGTGGCGGGCTCACGACCGCTACGACCCCGGCCTTGCCTCGTTTCGCACCTGGCTTTACCGCATCGCGACGAACGCCTGTCTTAACGCGCTGGAGGGCCGAGCTCGTCGCCCCCTTCCGTCTGGGGTCGGGCGCCCCTTCGGCGATCCAGATGCCGATTTCGTGCCGGGTCTCGAGGTCCCGTGGCTGCAACCCATTCCGGATCGCCTGCTGGGACGCGCTCCCGAGGATCCGGCGACGCTGGCGGCCGAGCGCAGCACCGTGCGTCTGGCGGTCGTCGCCGCCTTGCAGCTGCTGTCGGCCAAGCAGCGGGCGGTGCTGATCCTCCGTGACGTGCTTGGCTTCTCAGCCGCCGAGGTCGCCGCCATCCTCGACACCAGCACCGCCGCGGTAAACAGCGCGCTGCAGAGAGCGCGGGGCGCCTTTGCCGGTCCAAGCCTCGACGCCGAGGCCCTGACCGAATCGGAGTCCGAGGAGAGGGTGATTGTCGACCGTTACGTGGCCGCATTCGAACGCGGCGACGCCGAGGGGCTCGCGCAGTTGCTGGCCTCGGAGGTGGTGCTGGAAATGCCTCCGATGTGGAACTGGTACATCGGCACCGTCGCCTACCGCCGCTTCATGACCCGGTTCTTCCACGCCCGAGGTTGCGACTGGCGGACCATCCCGGTTTCGGCCAACCGACAGCCGGCGATGGCTGCCTATCGACGCCACGGCGATGAGTACCGGCTGCACACCCTGCAGCTGTTCACAGTGCAACACGGTGCAATCGCCCGAACCACCGTCTATCAGGATCCAGACGTGTTCGCGATCTTCGAGCTGCCGCGGAATTTGGGCGATCGCGATGAGTTGCGGGTGCGCCGCCGGTAGGTATCCGCGACCCGGTCATCCGACCGGCACCACGACAGGAGCAGATCATGCACCGAACCATCGTCATCGCCTTCTCCACCCTCGACGGCGTCATCGAGGACCCCGACGGTCGCGACGGCACACTGAAGGGCGGCTGGGCCTTCCGTCACGGCCCGGAGTTCGTCGCCGGCGACAAGTTCAAGCTCGGACTTACCCTCGATACCGGGGTGCTCCTCATGGGGCGCAAGACCTGGCAAGCCTTTGCGAAGCTCTGGCCGAACAGGACCGACGAGTTCTCGGCTGCCATGAACCGGATCCCCAAGCTGGTCATCTCCCACACCCCGATCGAGACGAGCACCTGGGCGAACTCCTCGCTGCTCACCGGCGACCTCGCGGACGCGGTCGCCGCGCAGAAGGCCGAGCACGATGTCGTCGTGGTTGGAAGTGCCACCGTGGTCCACGCTCTCGCCGAGATGGACCTGGTCGACGAGTACCGAGTCATGATCTTCCCGGATCTCGTCGGCCACGGCACGAAGCTGTTCACATCCAAAACGGCTCCCACCCATCTACGCCTCATATCGTCCGAGACCGCTGGGCCGACTGTCCTGATGCGTTACGAGCGCGAAGCCCGCTGAGGCCTAGTGCCCGCGGAACGGCGATGACGCTTGCCTAGCCTATTCGGCGTGCTCGCCTTCGAGCGCTTCTACGCCTTCTTTGATGACGAACGGTACGACGGCGAGCGCGGCGACGGGGTCTGCCCACCACCAGCCGAGCGCAGCATTCAGCAAGAGCCCGAGCAGCACGGTCGCGGATAGGTACGCGCATAGCAGAGACTCGGCGGCGTCAGCGACCAGCATGTTGCTTTCGAGGGCCTTACCCGTGCGTCGCTTGGCGACGCACAGCGACGGCATGACCAGTAGCGCGGCGGCTGACACGGCCACACCCGCCACGCTGCTGTCCGGCTTGCTCGCGGTGATCAATGTGGCGAAGGCGTTGACGACGATGTACGTCGCCAACAGGAAGAAGGTCACGCCGATCACCCGCAGCGCACGTCCCTCGCCCCGGACGGTCCGATCGGTCTGCTCCGCTCGGAAGGCTTGTAGCACCACGAACGCGGCAGCGAACTCGATCACCGAGTCGACGCCAAACGCCATGAGGGCGACGCTGCCCGCGGCAACCCCAGCCGCGACAGCGACAGCCGCCTCCGCCGTCATCCAAGTCAGCGTGAAGGCCTCCAGCGCGATCCCGCGACGGACCAGGCCATCCCGTGTGGCGTCGTGAGCACTCATCGCGGTCACTGGGAAG